>DATENJ010000707.1:0-13028 GCA_035275125.1 Actinomycetes bacterium
GAGGCCGCGGATCCGCTCAAGCGCCGACGGGGCCACCGGCCGGCGCTTGGCCACCTCGACCAGCGGCGCGTCGCCGAGCACGGAGGAGACCGGTCGGTCCTCGGCCGCGGCGGTCTGCTCCCGCCAGGCCGCCAGCTCGCGGGCGACCGCCCGAGCCCGCGGGTTCAGCTGGGCGATCCGGGGCAGCCGCTGCCAGGCCAGCCACGGGTCGCGCTCGTCGGTCGACTCCTCGAGGCGCCGGCACTCCTCCCTGGCCCACTGGAGCCGGCCGCTGGCCGAGAGCCGCTCCTGGAGGGCGTCGGCCAGGCGCAGCAGATGGGCCACGTCGTCGCGGGCGTAGGAGAGCTGCTCGGGGCTGAGGGGCCGGTCGTCCCAGCGGGTGAAGCTGGCCGACTTGGCCAGCCGCAGCCCGAGGACGTCGCTGAGCAGGCTGCCGTAGCCGGTCTGGGCCCCGAACCCGGCGAACCCGGCCGCGACCTGGGTGTCGAACACGCCCCGGACCTCGGTCCGCCAGACCCGCCGGAGCAGGGCGACGTCCTGGCGCCCGGCGTGCAGCACCACCTCGACCTCCGGGTCGGCCAGGACCTCGGCCAGCGGCCCCGGGTCGAGCCCGCGGTCCAGCGGGTCGACCAGCTCGATATGCGGCTCACCCTGAGGACCGGGGACGACCACCCCGACCAGGCAGAGCAGGGCCCGGTAGCGGCCCTCGGACATGAACTCGGTGTCGATGCCGAGCCGGCCCGCGGCCCGAGCAGCCTCGGCCAGCCCCTTGATGTCCACGCCGGGGTCCAGGCTCAGCCGAGCTCCCACGTGTCCCCGCCGTGGAGCAGCTTGGCCAGCTCGCCGCGTCCCTGCCTGGCCGAGGCCGCGTCGAGCTGCTCGGACATGAGCTCGTCGTACACCGGCCGGTCCACGTCGCGGAACACCCCGATCGGGGTCGGCCCGTCGGCCCCGTGCGAGAGCCGGCACAGCATGAAGGCCAGGCTCGGCTCGGCCCGGTGCTCGTCGTGGACCAGCAGCGCGTCCTCGCCGACGTCGGCCACGTCGACCAGCTCGACGCGGCAGTCGTCGGTCAGCCGGACCCCGCGCTCGCCGTCGGAGCCGAAACGGATCGGCTTGCCGTGCTCGAGGCGGATCTGGTTGTCGGCCCTGGTGTCGGGCTCCTTCAGCAGGTCGAAGGCGCCGTCGTTGAAGATGTTGCAGTTCTGGTAGATCTCCACGAACGCGGTGCCCTTGTGGGCGGCCGCCTTGGCCAGCACCTCGGTCAGGTGCTTGCGGTCGGAGTCGATGGTGCGGGCGACAAAGGTCGCCTCCACCCCCAGGGCCACGCTGACCGGGTTGAACGGGTGGTCCAGCGAGCCCATCGGGGTCGACTTGGTGATCTTGCCCACCTCGCTGGTGGGGGAGTACTGCCCCTTGGTGAGCCCGTAGATCTGGTTGTTGAACAGCAGGATCTTGAGATTGACGTTGCGGCGCAGGGCGTGGATCAGGTGGTTGCCACCGATCGACAGGGCGTCGCCGTCGCCGGTGATGACCCACACCGACAGGTCGGGGCGGGTCACCGACAGCCCGGTGGCGATCGCCGGGGCCCGGCCGTGGATCGAGTGCATCCCGTAGGTGTTCATGTAGTAGGGGAACCGCGAGGAGCAGCCGATGCCCGAGATGAACACGATCCGCTCCCTCGGGATCCCGAGCTGGGGCATGAAGCCCTGCACGGCCGAGAGGATCGCGTAGTCCCCGCAGCCGGGGCACCAGCGGACCTCCTGGTCGCTCTTGAAGTCCTTGGCGGTGAGCTGCACGGGGGCGCCGTTGCCGTGCCCGTTGCCCGAGGTCACTTGTTCGCTCCTTCGTCAAGCAGCCCGATGATGGCGTCGGCCAGCTCCTCGGCCTTGAATGGCAGGCCCCGGACCTTGTTGTAGCCGACGGCGTTGACCAGGTAGCGGGCCCGCACCAGGGTGCGGAGCTGGCCCCGGTTCATCTCGGGGATCAGGATCTTCTCGTAGCCGGCCAGAACCTCGCCGAGGTTGGCCGGGAAGGGGTTGAGGTGGCGCAGGTGGGCCACGGACACCTTGGCCCCCGAGGCCCGGACCCGCCGGGCCGCCGCCCCGATCGGCCCGTAGGTCGAGCCCCAGCCCAGCACCAGCAGCCGCGACCCGTCCTGGTGGTCGACCTCCAGGGGCGGGATGTCGGCCGCGATCCCGGCCACCTTGGCCGCCCGCAGGTTGACCATCCGGTCGTGGTTCTCGGGGTCGTAGCTGATGTTGCCGGTCCCGTCCGCCTTCTCCAGCCCGCCGATGCGGTGCTCGAGGCCGGGCGTGCCCGGGACCGCCCACGGCCGGGCCAGGGTGGCCTCGTCGCGCAGGTAGGGCCAGAAGTCGCCCTCGTGGTTGGGCTCGGTGGCGAACGGGACCGAGATGTCGGGCAGCGAGGCCACGTCCGGCAGCAGCCACGGCTCGGACCCGTTGGCCAGGTAGCCGTCCGACAGCAGCACCACCGGCGTCCGGTACTTGAGGGCGATCCGGGCCGCCTCGACGGCGGCGTGGAAGCAGTCCGATGGGGTGCAGGGGGCGACCACCGGCACCGGCGCCTCGCCGTTGCGGCCGTACAGCACCTGGAGCAGGTCGGCCTGCTCGGTCTTGGTCGGCATCCCGGTCGAGGGGCCGCTGCGCTGGATGTCGATCACCAGCAGCGGCAGCTCCAGGGAGACGCCGAGGCCGATGGTCTCGGCCTTGAGGGCGATCCCCGGGCCGCTGGAGGTGGTGACCCCCAGCGCCCCGCCGAAGGCCGCCCCGAGGGCCGCCCCGACCCCGGCGATCTCGTCCTCGGCCTGGAAGGTCCTGACTCCGAACGCCTTGTGCTTGGACAGCTCGTGGAGGATGTCGGAGGCCGGGGTGATCGGGTAGGCGCCGAGGAACAGCGGCAGCCCCGACAGCTGGCTGGCCGCGACCAGCCCGTAGGCCAGGGCCAGGTTCCCGGAGATGTTCCGGTAGGTCCCCGGGGTCAGCCGGGCCGGCTTGATCTCGTAGGAGACGGCGAAGGCCTCGGTCGTCTCGCCGTAGTTCCAGCCGGCCTTGAAGGCGGTCACGTTCGCCTTGGCGATCAGCGGCCGGGAGGCGAACTTCTTCTGCAGGAAGGCGACCGTGGCCTCGGTCGGGCGGTGGTACAGCCAGGACATGAGCCCGAGGGCGAACATGTTCTTGGCCCGCTCCGCCTCCTTCTTGGAGATGTCGTACTCCTTCAGCGCCTCCAGGGTCATGGAGGTCAGCGCCACCGGGTGGACCTGGTAGTCGGCCAGGGTCCCGTCCTCGAGCGGGTTGCTGGCGTAGCCGGCCTTGTCGAGGTTGCGGGCGCCGAAGGAGTCGGTGTTGACGATCAGGCTGGCGCCCTTGGGCAGGTCCCCGAGGTTGGCCCTGAGGGCGGCCGGGTTCATCGCCACCAACACGTCGGGCGCGTCACCGGGGGTGAGGATGTCGTGGTCGGCGAAATGCAGCTGGAAGCCGGACACCCCCGGGATCGAACCGGCGGGGGCGCGGATCTCGGCCGGGAAGTCGGGCAGCGTCGACAGGTCGTTGCCGTACGCCGCGGTCTCGCTGGTGAAACGGTCTCCGGTGAGCTGCATGCCGTCACCGGAATCGCCGGCGAAGCGAATGGTGACGCGATCCAGCACCTGGACCGGCTTGGTCATCGTGGATTCCCTCGATTCGGAACGGACGGGTCACTTGCACCCGGTCGCCGCCAGCTCAAGGGCCCGGGGCGCAGCGTCCCACCACCCCGAGGGTAGGGGGCCGGCAACCGGCCCTCCCAGCATATACCGATCCGTTTGGGAAGCTCGTGGAAGCCGGCACCGATCTGAGTGGCAGGATCGGCCGGCGCCGGTCACCATGCCGGAGACCCCGATCCCGACCGACCCGAGGTGAGCCGCAGTGAGCGACCAGCCAGCCGACGACGCCGTGACCAGCGCCCGCCTGCTGGTCGCCTACGTCTCCGAGGACGGCGAGCTGGACCACGTCCGCGACGCCGCCCTCGAGATCGGCCGCCGCGGCGGCGCCAGGGTGATCCTGTACGACCGCGACTCGGCCTCGGCGTTCAGTGACCCCATGCCCAACCAGTGGGCCTCCCAGGCCGAGGGCGCCCAGTTCCACGACCCCCTGTCGGACCAGGAGCTGGTCAAGCTGGGCCGCGAGCCGTTCGCGCGCAAGGTGGCCGCCGCCCGTGAGGCCGGCGTCGACGCCTGGGGCTGGCTGGCCTCCGACCACGGCACCGACGCCCTGGTCACCTACGCCCGCGACCACGGCGCCGACCTGATCCTGCTCCCCGCCGACCTCGAAGACCCCGGCCTCGGCGAACGGCTCAAGGGCGAGACCGTCTCCAACGCCGTCGAAGAGGCCGAGGAGTCCGCCGCCTCCCTGGCCGTCGTCCTGGTCGCCCCCGACGGCTCCACCGAGCTCGCCGCCGGCCGCCTCTAGCCATTCAGCGCCCCTCCAGTCGCTTGGGGCGCGAGCGCAGTTGACGCCGCTTGCGGCATGTGCAATGTTCCGAGCGAGCCCAAAATACAGAGCCCCCAGCGAAAGGGAGCCGCCGCCATGTATGGGCCGTTAATCGTTGCCGCCGCGATTCTGCTGTCGATCGCCGGCCTTGTCCTGTTCCTGCATGACCTCTCCGAAGCGCGGTCGCGCAAGGCCTTCGACCGCATCTTCGAGGAGGGCGGCAAGCGGCGCCGCTGAGCGCCCCGGGTTCACCGCGGCCGGTCGCACCGTCGCGGCCTCCGCAAGACGCCGACCCGGGGCGATCGAGCCGCCGCCAAGCGAGCCACGACGCCCCGGGTCGGCCTACCGCATTATGCCCCGGCACCCCCCACGGGGCGAACCCCCCGGGCCGGGCAGATGCCGCGGAGATCCCCCGGGTCGGCCGGCCGCGGTGAACCCGGAGACGCCCACTAGAGGATCTCGGCCAGCTGGCGGTCGAGGGAGGCCTGAGTGAGCTCGCCGAGCTGGTGGGAGGCGAGGGTGCCGTCGGGGCGGATGAAATAGGTGTGGGGGAGGCCGATGGCCCCCCAGGTGGTGGCGGTGGTGGTGTTGGGGTCAAGGGCCATCGGCCAGGTGGCGTCGAGGCGGCGGACGAACGGACGGGCGGCGGCCGGGCTGTCGCCGGAGAGGACGCCGACCACGGCAAGGCGGTCGGAGCGGTGGGTCGCGGCGGCCTGGCGCAGGAGGGGGAACTCGCGGACGCACGGGTCGCACCAGCTGGCCCAGAAGTTGACCACCACCGGGCGGCCGCGCAGCGCGGCCAGGTCGACCTGGCCGCCGTCCAGGCCGGGGAGGCGCAGCGCCGGGGCCGGGGTCCCGGGAGGGTAGGTCTGGGCGGCCGGCGGGACCGAGGACGGCGGTGTCAGGGGCTCGAGGCGGGTCGCGGCCTGGCGGCGGTCGAGCAGGGCCGCCCCCGCCGGCAGGACCACCGCCACCACCACCAGCACGGCCAGGATCAGCAGCCGCCCCGAGCGGACCCGGCCCTTGGGCCGGGGCGACGGCGGGGGCGGCGGAGGGGACTGGCCGGGCGGCGCGGAAGCGGCCATAGGCCCGCCTACAGGTAGTCCCGGTGGTACACGATGCCTGCCGGGCCGATCTGGAGGACGGTGGCGCCGGGGCGGTCGGTGATGCGGCGGTTGGCGTAGCGGAACGACCAGGTCCACTCGACGATGGCGCTGTCGCCGTCGACGCCCATGCGCAGGACGTCGACCTTGAGGTTGCGGTGGCCCTTGAGGAGGTCGTTGAGGTAGGCGCGGATGGCCTCGCGACCCTCGTGCGGCGGGTTGGCCGGCTCGTAGTAGACCGCGTCGGGGGCGTAGGCGGCGGCCGCCCAGTCGGCGTCGCCGACCTCGAGGGCCTCGCGGAGCTGCTCGAAGTAGTTGGCCGGGCCGACCGGGCTGGTGTCGACCTCGGGGACCTCGGGGCGCACGGCGACGCCATGCTCGGACCCGGTGGGGCCGCCGTGGGGGGCCAGGCGGGCCCGCTGGTCGGCGGCCACGCCGCGGTACCAGATGACGGTCGCCCCGAGGAACAGGGCCAGCCCCAGCCCGATGCCCCAGGGGCCGAGGGCGGCGATCTGCTTTCGCAGGATGAACCCGCCGAGCAGGAAGGTCGCGGCCAGCGAGTAGACCACCGGGGCCCAGGTCGGGGCCATGTGGTGGATGTTGCCCTGGTCGTCGGCGGCGCCCCGCTGCGGGTCGGCCGACCCGGCCAGGCCGGTGTCGGGGACCGGCACCCGGCGGCGGTTGGCCGGGCTGGCCGTCCAGAGCATGATCCCGATGTACAGACACGCCCCGAAGAACGCCCCCAGCAGCCCGACCCCGGCCAGCTCGGGGTGGTCGTTGGTCAGGTAGTAGATGGTCCCGGCGGTCAGCCCGAACAGGCCCATGGCAATGAACAGCCGGCTGGCGATGATCACCGGTCGATCCTCCCCCGGGTCGAAGGCGCGGTCATCGAAGCAGGTAGATGGTGCTGAACAGCCCCAGCCAGACCACGTCGACGAAGTGCCAGTAGTAGGACGCCATCTCGACGGTGTCGTGGTAGCGGGCGGTGAACTGCCCGGAGCGGGCCCGCAGGAGCACGATCAGGATGAACGCGGCCCCGCCGGCCACGTGGGCGCCGTGGAAGCCGGTCAGGGTGTAGAAGGTCGAGCCGAACACACCGCTGGACAGGGTCAGGCCCTCGCCGATCAGCTTGGAGTACTCATAGGCCTGCCCGCCAAGGAAGCAGATGCCCAGCAGCAGGCTGACGCCCAGCCACAGCATCAGCTTGCGCTGGTCGTTCCGGCGGATCGCCCACACCCCGAACTGCATGGTCACACTGGAGGTGACCAGGATGGTGGTCAGGATGGCGGCGTACCACGTCTCCAGGTGGGCCTCGGTCCCCTCGGGGGGCCACACGGTGGCGGCGCTGCGGATGGTGAAGTAGGCCCCGAACAGCCCACCGAAGAACATCACCTCCGAGGCGATGAACAGGACCATGCCCAGCAGCGAGGAGCTGATGCCGCCCGGCTTGTGGTGCTCGGAGGCGGGCAGGTCGTCGAGCGCGGCGGAGTCTACGACAGCCATCAGCGGGCTCCTGTCGTGGTGGCGTCGGGATGGACGGTGAGCTCGTCGGCGTGGCGCAGGTCGAACAGGGGCCGCTCGGAGTGGATCTCGGGCAGGCTGTCGAAGTTGTGCGCCGGCGGCGGAGAGGTGGTGTACCACTCCAGGGTGTTGCCCTCCCAGGGATCCTCGGGGTCGCGGTCCTTCCGGCGCAGGGTCATGACCACGTTGGCCAGGAACGGCGCCGTCGACAGGGCGATGATCAGGGCCCCGACGGTCTGGAGCTGGTTGAGGCCGACCCAGTCGGGCAGCGCCGGGTAGTCCTGGATGCGCCGGGGCATGCCCAGCAGCCCCAGGATGTGCATGGAGAAGAAGGTCAGGTTGAACCCGATGAACTGCAGCCAGAAGTGGAGCTTGCCGAGGCCCTCGTTGAGCTTCCTGCCCGAGAACTTCGGGAACCAGTAGTAGAAGCCGGCGTAGACGGCGAACACGCTGCCGCCGAACAGCACGTAGTGGATGTGGGCGACCACCCAGTAGGTCTCGGTGAGGGCGAAGTCGACCGGCGGCGAGGCCAGGAACACCCCGTCGATGCCGCCGATCAGGAACATGGTCAGGAACCCGACCGCGAACAGCATCGCCGTCGAGAAGGTGATCTCGCCCTTGACCAGGGTGGCGATCCAGTTGAAGAACTTCACCCCGGTGGGCACCGCGATCAGGAAGGTCATGATGGAGAAGAACGGCAGCAGCACCTGTCCGGTGACGAACATGTGATGGGCCCAGACGCTGAAGCCCAGCGCCCCGATGCCGGCGGTGGCGAACACGAACGCCTTGTAGCCGAACAGCGGCTTGCGCGAGAACACCGGCAGCACGTCGGAGATGATCCCCATGCCGGGCAGGACCATCACGTACACCGCCGGGTGCGAGTAGAACCAGAAGACGTTCTGCCACAGCACCGCGATCCCGCCGTTGGCCGGGTTGAAGAACGACCCGCCAAGGTTACGGTCGATCAGCAGCATCACCAGGGCGCTGGTGAACACCGGGGTGGCCAGCAGCACCAGCAGCGAGGTGACCAGCATGGTCCAGGTGAACAGGGGCATCCGGAACATCGTCATGCCCGGCGCCCGCATGTTGAAGATGGTGGTGATGAAGTTGACCGCGCCGAGGATGGACGCCGTCCCGACCAGCAGCAGGGCGACGATCCACAGGTCGATGCCGATCGAGTTGCCCTGGGCGCCGACCCCCTCCGACAGCGGGGCGTACTGGGTCCAGCCGGCGTCGGCCGGCCCGCCCAGCAGGTAGCTCGAGTACAGCGTGATCCCGGCCAGCGGCAGCATCCAGAACGACAGCGCGTTGACCCGCGGGAAGGCCATGTCGAGGGCGCCGATCTGGAGCGGCACGATGTAGTTGCCGAACCCGGCCAGCATGGGGATCACGAACAGGAAGATCATCGTGGTCCCGTGCATGGTGAACAGCTGGTTGTAGCGCTCCTCGCCGAAGAACTGGGTGCCTGGCTGGGCCAGCTCGGCCCGGATGAACACCGCAAGGAGCCCGGCCACCCCGAACCAGAAGAACGAGTTGACCAGGTACATGATCCCGATCTTCTTGTGGTCGGTGGTGGTCAGCCAGACCGCGATCGGGTGGCGACGCGGGGTGATGCCGTGTGCAGGCGTCGCATCGGCGTGCTGCCCAGGCCGTTGTTCCGTGATCGCCATGACACGTGCTCCTTAGCGTGACCGGACGACGAGCTTGCCCTGCATCCCGGCCGGGTGGACCTCGCAGTGGAAGAAGTAGCTGCCGGACTTCAGCGCGGGCAGCTTGTAGGTGGTGGTCTTGGGGCCGGGGAACGGCGGGGTCTCGCTGGCCGGGAGGATCGGCGGGGCGCCGGCGTCGGCGCCCCGGAAGAAGACGACGTTGTGGGGGACCGCCTCCTGGTTGTCGAAGGCGATCTCGAAGGGCCGCTCCACCGGGCCGGCCAGGCAGTCCTTGTTGAAGGCGATGTCCTTGGCCGCGATCGCCCGCGGGTTGGGGTCGGCCGGGCAGCCGCTGGCCGCCTCCCGCTTGGCCTTGACCAGCCAGGCGTCGAACTGGGGGCGGGGCACGGCCCGGACGGTGAAGCGCATCGCCTGGTGGGCCAGCCCGCAGTACTCGGTGCACTGGCCGCCGAAGTCACCGGCCTTGGTGATGGTGAGGTCGAAGGTGTTGGTGTGGCCAGGGAAGGCGTCGCGCTTGAACAGGAACTCGCGCACGTAGAACGAGTGGATGACGTCCTGGGCCTCGGTGGTGAACCGGATCGGCTCGCCCACCGGCAGGTACATGACCGGCGGCTTGGCGATGGTGCCCTTGATGGTCAGGTCCTCCGGCTTCTGGCCGGCCGGCAGCGGCACCCGCTCGCCCTGGTAGGTGAACTGCCACTGCCACTGGAAGCCGACAACGTTCACGGTCACCCGAGGATTGTCGGCCTTGGCCTCCACTTTGGTGAGGACCCCCCAGCCGAGGACGAACAGGGCGGCCACGATCAGCAGCGGCACCACCGTCCAGACCACCTCGAGCAGGTTGTTGCCGTGGAACTGGGGCGGGAGCATGTCGCTGCGGCGCCGGTAGCGGAACACGGCGAACACGATCGCCGCCTCGACCAGCACGAAGACGACCGCCGCGGCAATGAACAGGATGTTGTAGAGATTCTGGATGTCGCGGCCCTGCTCGGTGACCGGGGTGAGCGAGCCGCATCCCGCCAGCACCAGCACCGCCACCAGCACGATGCCGATCAGTCGCGCGCGTCGCATCGGAGTCCGGTCGCCTCGCTTCCTGGGATGTTCGGGTCGGGAACGACTGTACCTCATGCTCCTCGGCGTACCACCGCATCCAGGGCCATGGCCAGAAAGAGCAGGGCCAGGTAGGTGTTGGAGAAGCTGAACAGCCGGATGGCCCGCCGGCCGTCGAGGTCGCGGCGCAGCTCAAGGGCCCGCCAGATGAACGCGCCGCCGAGGGCGACGGCCGCGGCCAGGTACAGCGCTCCCATGCGCCCGGCCGGGTACAGCAGCAGGGTCACGGCGACCAGCAGCACCGTGTAGTACAGGATCTGGGTCGAGGTCTCCCTGGCCCCCCGGACCACCGGCAGCATCGGCACCCCGGCGGCCGCGTAGTCGTCCTTGTAGCGCAGCGACAGTGCCCAGAAATGCGGCGGGGTCCAGTAGAAGATGATCGCGAACAGCACCAGCGCCGGCAGCTCGACCCGGCCCGTCACGGCCGACCAGCCGACCAGCACCGGCACCGCCCCTGCGGCCCCACCGATCACGATGTTCTGGGTCGAGCGGCGCTTGAGGCCCAGGGTGTAGACGAACACGTAGAACAGGATGGCCGAGGTGGCCAGCACCGCCGACAGCAGGTTGACCGCCGCCCACAGCCAGACGAACCCGGCCACCCCAAGGACGAGCCCGAAGCGCAGGGCGTCGCCCGGCTCGACCCGGTGGGTCGGCAGCGGCCGCCGGGCCGTGCGGCGCATCAGCGCGTCGATGTCGCGGTCGAGGTAGCAGTTGAGGACGTTGGCGCTGGCCGCGGAGAGAGACCCGCCGAACAGGGTGGCCGCCATCAGCCAGGGCGACGGCACCCCGCGGGCGGCGATGAACATCGTCGGGACGGTGGTGACCAGCAGCAGCTCGATGATGCGGGGCTTGGTCAGCAGGAAATAGGCCTTGACCGACTGGCCGGCCGTGCGGGCCGGGGCCGGCTCTGGCTCGCCCGGGTCGCGGGCCGGGGTGCCACAGAACCGGTCGGCGTGCAGCACAAGGGCCACCATCGTCCCCCACAGCAGCGCCCCGACGGCCAGGTGGGGGACGACGGTGAGGGCCGACAGGCGGTTGGCCACATTGGCCAGGCCGAGGCCGATCTGGACGGCCACCAGCCCGGCGGCGTAGCCGGCCAGCCGGGTCACCGTCGGGTGGGCCCGCTGGGTGCGCCGGGCCACCACCCAGATGGCCAGCACCAGCACTCCGACCACCATGGCCAGGGCCCGGTGGGCGAGCTGGATGCGGGCGACATTCGGGCCGAGGTCGGGCAGGAGCACGTTCAGGGGGTAGGCCAGGCCGGCGTGGTGGCCGGTCACGGTGGAGCCGACCAGCATCTGGAGGTACAGCAGGCCGGCCCCGGACCCGGCCAGCCGCACGAACCCGCGGTCCTGGCCCCGCCGGCCCGCCCGGTCGCCGCCGGGATAGCGGGCCCGGAAGCCGATGTAGATGAGCAGGGCGACCAGGGCAAGGGCGGTGGCCAGGTGCAGGGTGACCGAGTCGGCCCGCAGCTTCCACCAGACCACGAACGCCCCGATCAGGGCCTGGGCCAGCACCAGGACCAGGGCGGCGATCGCCGCCCGGCGCACGGCCCGCTCCTGACCGGTCCGGTAGGCGGCCACCACCAGCAGCGCCACCAGCACCACCACCACCGAGGCGACCAGCCGGTGGGAGTGCTCGATCCAGGCGTGCAGCTCGGCCGGGGGGACCAGCCTGCCGAAGCAGCGCGGCCAGTCGGGACAGCCCAGCCCGGAGTCGGTCGCCCGCACCAGGCCCCCGACCGCGATCAGCACGAACGTCGCCGCGATCGTGACGACCGCGAGGCGCCGGAACCTCAACATTCCTCCAGCCATGGTCGGAGCATAGTGTTGCCCTATGGATACTCGCACGACCGACGGACGGCTGGCGGCCTGGATCTTCGACCTGCCGGTGGTGGAGCTGCGGGCAGGGTACCGGGCCGCCGTCTACTTCGACCGGTCGAGGAGGATCCTGGCCGCCGAGGGCGACGACACCCGGGTCACCATGCAGGTGTTCCAGCGCTCGGACGCCATGGTGGCCTGCGGCATCGACGAGGCCCTGGCCGTGCTCGCCCTCGGCGCGGGCTCGTTCCGGGACGCCGAGGCCGCCGACCGGGCCTTCGCCGCCTACCTGGCCGCCCGCGACGCCGCCCGCAGGGCCCGCTCGGTCGGGGGCGAGGCCTGGATCGAGCGGATGCGGGCCCAGGTCGAGGCCGAGGCGGCCTTCGACCGCCACTGGCGCCGGGCCGAGCCGGGCGAGCTGGAGGTGTCGGCGCTGCGCGACGGCGACCTGGTCGACGCCTGGGAGCCGGTCGTGGAGCTCACCGCCCCCTACCGGCTGGTCGCCCACCTGGAGAGCGTGTACCTGGGTGTGCTGGCCCGCCGGACCCTGGTCGCCAGCAACGTCCGCCGGGTGGTGGACGCGGCCGGGGGCAAGCCGGTGCTGTTCTTCGCCGACCGCTTCGACCACTGGGCGACCCAGGGCGGCGACGGCTACGCCGCCTTCGTCGGCGGCGCCCAGGGGGTGGCCACCGACGCCCAGGCCGCCTGGTGGGGCGAGCGCGGCCTCGGGACCATCCCGCACGCCCTCATCGCCACCTTCGGCGGCGACACGGTGGCCGCCGTGGCCGCCTTCGCCCGCCAGTTCCCCGGGGTGCCCCTGATCGCCCTGGTCGACTTCGACAACGACTCGGTCGCGACCTCGCTGGCCTGCGCCAAGGAGTTCGGGGAGCGGCTGTGGGGGGTGCGGCTGGACACCTCGGGGACGATGGTCGACCGCTCCCTGTGGTCGGAGATGGGGGAGTTCGCCCCCACCGGGGTCAACCGGCGCCTGGTCGAGAAGGTCCGCCAGGCCCTCGACGACGGCGGGTTCGGCCACGTCCGGGTGATCGTCTCGGGCGGCTTCACGGCCGAGCGGATCGCCGCCTTCGAGGCCACCGGGGTCCCGGTCGACTCCTACGCCGTCGGCTCCTCGCTGCTCAAGGGGAGCGCCGACTACACCGCCGACGTGGTCCTGCGCGAGGGCCGCCCCTGCGCCAAGGTCGGCCGGGTCCACCGGCCGGCGGCCCGCCTCCAGCCGGTCGACCTCACCGCCCACAGGGGCGTCGAGACCCCGGTATAGACTGCTGGCCATGCCCCAGCTGCCCACCAGTGTCCGCC
>DATENJ010000708.1:0-5768 GCA_035275125.1 Actinomycetes bacterium
CCGACGGCGACCCGGCGCGGGTCGAGACGGCGACGGTCCTTGAGGCGGCCCGGGCCGGCGACGAGGTCGCCCTCGCGATCGTCGACGAGGTGGCCGAGCGGATGGCCTACGCCGTGGCCGCCCTCGCCGGGATGCTCGACCCCGAGCTGGTGGTCATCTCGGGCGCGGTGGCCGACGACGGCGACCTGTTCCTCGACCGCATCCGGGCCCGGCTGCTCCCCGACCTGACCGACACCCCGCCCCGCCTGGCCATGTCCAGCCTGGGCGACCAGGCCGTGGTCACCGGGGCCGTCCGCCTGGCCCTGGACCAGGTCGAGGCCAGCCTCCTCGGCAGCCCCGGCGCGTCCTCCTGGGCCGAGGCCCCCGCCCTGGCCGCCGCCCCCGCCCAGAGCTGACCGGCGGCCTCCGGGTAGCGGCGCATGACATCGTGGGCTGCCATGCCCGATCCTATGCATAGCTGTCGCACCGTCACCGGGAGGTACGCCGTGACCGAACAGGCTCAGACCGGGCCACAGCCCGACCGTAACCTCGCTCTGGAGCTGGTGCGCGCGACCGAGGCGGCGGCCATCGGTGGGGCCCGGCACCTGGGCCGGGGCGACAAGGAGGCCGTCGACCAGGCGGCCGTCGACGCCATGCGCCCGGTGCTGGGCCAGATCCCCATGGACGGCGTGGTGGTCATCGGCGAGGGCGAGAAGGACAACGCCCCCATGCTCTACAACGGCGAGCGGGTCGGCAGCGGCAGCCCGCCCCAGGTCGACATCGCCGTCGACCCGGTCGACGGGACCACCCTGACCGCCAAGAGCCTCCCCAACGCCATCGCCGTGGTCGCCCTGGCCGAGCGGGGCACCATGTTCGACCCGGGCCCGTGCGTCTACATGGAGAAGCTGGCCGTCGGCGGGGACGCCGCCGACGTGGTCGACTTCGAGGCCCCGATCGAGGAGAACCTGCGCCGCATCGCCAAGGCCAAGGGCTCCGACGTGACCGAGCTGACGGTCTGCATCCTCGACCGGCCCCGCCACGAGGAGGAGCTGGTCGGCCGGGTCAGGGCCACCGGGGCGCGGATCAAGTTCCTGCTCGACGGGGATGTCGCCGGGGCGATCATGGCCGCCCGCGAGGAGACCGGGGTGGATGTGGCCGTCGGGATCGGCGGCACCCCCGAGGGCGTGATCACCGCCTGCGCCCTCAAGTGCCTCGGCGGCGCCCTGTACGGCCGGCTGTGGCCCCGCAACGACGACGAGCGCCAGGCCGCCATCGACGCCGGCTACGACCTCGACCAGGTCCTCACCATCGACGACCTGGTCCGCGGCGACAACGTGTTCTTCGCCGCCACCGGCGTCACCGACGGCGAGCTCCTGCGCGGCGTCCGCTTCCGGGCCCACGAGGTGCTGACCCAGTCCCTGTCGATGCGCTCGGTCTCCGGCGCGGTCCGGCTGATCGAGGCCCGCCACCAGCTCGACCGCTCGAACCTGGTCACCCGCCCCCGTTCCTGAGGGGTTTGCGCTTGATACGGTCACGGAACACTTCATCCATGACCGTATCGAGCACTACCCGCCGGCGAGCCGTCGGAGCCGACGTCCCCGTCCGCTCCTTCGGCCGGCGCCGGATCTGTGAGGCCTCCGGCTGCCGGGTCCAGCTGTCCACCTACAACCCGGCCCGCCGCTGCTCCACCCACAACGGCTGGGACCGCCAGCCCCGGTCCCGTCCCCGCCGCCTCTGACGCCGTCGCAGCCCACGGCCGCCTCTGGTAGCCTCCTTCCCCGTGCGCGCCGCTAGCTCAATTGGCAGAGCAGTGCCCTCTTAAGGCAACGGTTCGGGGTTCGAGTCCCTGGCGGCGCACCCTTATCGCTCCAGCTCAGGTCGGCGACGCTGGACCTTCTCGTCTACGCTCCCGTCGTGGGTCACGTCGATCAGCGGCATTCCAGGATTGTTCCACGGATGGCGTACGCGAACGGTGGGACCTGAGCTGGCTGGCAGGAGGTTCGACGATGGCCGAAGGATCGGGAGCGAAGGGCGCTCCACCCCCGTTCACCGACGAGGAGCTGGAGCACCTGGGCGTACGCGATCCTGGCGTCCGGGCCTGGATGGAGAAGCACCTGCCCGAGTTGCAGCGGTCCGTCTACGGGCAGCGGCTCCTGTACCAGAGCCTGGGGCTCGGCTTCGTGCTCGGCCTGGCCGCGCATGTCGGTGGCTACCTGCTCAGGTCGACGGCGACGACGGAGCTGTTCGGACTGGTGGCCGATCTGCTGTACGCGCTCGGTCTTGCACTGTGGACCGGTGTCGTCGTGGTGTTGTTCGTCCAGGTCGTCCCGGAGGTCAAGCGGCGTCAGATCAAGCGGACACTCGATGCCTACGAGGCAACACTCCGCGAGAAGGCCCGAACCGGAAGCGACCAGACGTCGGGGGACGACGAAGCGCCGACGGCGAGGTAGCGGCCAGGCTGAACAGCCTCCAGGTTGTCGGCGGAGGTGGGGCTCAACGGGACTGCGCGACGCAGAACTCGTTGCCTTCTGGGTCGTGGAGGACCGTCCACTGGTAGCCCCATTCGTCCATGTCGGCAACTCGGGTCGCACCTAGCTCAACCAGGCGGGCGACCTCGGCTTCTCGGTCCGGCGCGGCCAGGTCGACGTGCATTCGGTTCTTCGCGGTCTTGGGCTCGGGCACCCTGGCGAACAGCCAGGTCGGATCGCCATCGAGGCGCCACCCGTGGATGTCCCGATGGTCGACCATGCCGATCGAGGCAAAGCCGCTCGACGCCTTTGGATCGAGAGGTCGGCCAAGGGCCGCCGACCAGAACCGGGCGACAACAAGCGCGTCATCGCAGTCGACGGTCACCGACGCAAGCTTGACGGTCACGTTCTGTCCCCCTCGTGTTGGCCCAGCATCACTCACGCGGAAGGGGCCGACCGGGAGGCTGCACGACGCCCAGCTGCAGCATCGCCGGGAGGTCCTCGCGGGTCGCCCAGTGCTCGGCCAGCTTGCCGTCCTCGACCCGGAACCAGTGACTCTGGCGAGCGGAGAACCGCTTTCCCGTCGGCGGCATCACGCCGTTGAGTGGCCCCAGGTTGGTCCCCTCCGACAGGACCCGGACCGCCACCATGTCCCCTTCGGCAACGATCGCCTCCACCGTCATCTGCATGTCCGGGAACTGCCCCAGCAACCACGCAGCCGTCTCGCGCATGGCCGCCGGCCCGTTGACCCTCCCTGGCTCAGCCTGCCCAAACGGCGCAACGGCGTGCTCCACGTAGTCCTGGGCCATCAGCTCATCGACGACATCCAGGTCCTTGCGGTTCCAGATCTCCTCGAAGTGCCGCCGGACAAGCTGCTTGTTGGCCTCCGACATCGCCCCCTCCTTCGCCGTCCGAAGCCAGCGCGCAAGTCTAGCCTTGCGTCGGCCCGTCGACGTTAATCGTGGACTCGCCCCGGCCGGCACGCACCACGATGAGATCGCCTGGCTCTGCCGAGAGGTTGCTCTCTCGGTGCACCACACCGTTGGGCACGAAGAGGAAGTCGCCTGGACTGGCCTCGACGGTGCTCGAGCCGCCTGGTCCGAACTCCATCCTCAGCAGGCCACTGAGCACGTAGATGACCGTCTCGTACTCCCCGTGGTGATGCCAACCGGACGCCATGCCGGCTTCGGTGCGGACAAATCCGGACCACAGGTTGTCGGTCGCGACCGCCTGCTGACGATCCATCCCCGGCGTCAACGGTCCCGCCTTCCGGTCGCCTGGAGTCACGACCAGGATCTGGTCCTGCTGCTCCGCCATGCCGGCCTCCCTCCGATGCCGCAGCCGCTCGAGGTCCCTGCCCGCTGATCCTATGCACCCGGCGTTGCTGACTCGAGTAGTACAGTGCCGACCGTGCCGGTTGGGTATGTGTTGGCTGTGACGCTCGTGGCGTGGTGCACGCTGTTCGCCGTGGCCCCGCCTCGGCCCCGCCAGTCGAGCCCGTCGAACCTGAGCTTTCGTTTCGGTTACCTGATCAACGAACTGCCGTTCATCGCGTTCTATTGGCTGCTTGCCTCGACATTGCTGGCGTTCAGCCAGGGTGATCTCGACTCGCCGGGCGGTTGGGTGGCGTTCGGGCTGGCCGTGCTGACGACGGCCGGGCTCGCGGTCGTCGCCTGGCGGGGGTTGCGGGCGGGCCCGGCGGTGGACCACGCCCTTCGGGAAGGCCTGGGTGCCGGATGGCGCACCGCCATCGCCGCCGGGATGGCCGCCCGGCTGCGCCGCCGCCTTCCGTGGGGCCGCATGCTGCTCTGGCCGTTTCCCGCTCGTGGTCGCCACGTCGAGCGGTTGGCGAACATCAGCTACGGCGACGCCGGGAGACGAAATCTGCTCGATGTCTACCGTCACCGCGCCCGTCGGCCGGGCGGCCCCACGCTGGTGTACCTGCACGGGGGAGCGTTCAGGAGCGGCAGGAAGTCTCGCGAGGCGCGTCCCCTCCTCTACCGGCTCGCGAGCCAGGGCTGGGTGTGCATCAGTGCGAACTATCGCCTGAGCCCGGCGGTGCGGTTTCCCGAGCACCTGATCGACGCCAAGAAGGTGCTCGCCTGGGTGCGGGAACACGGCCACGAGTACGGCGCCGACCCGGCGGTGGTGTTCGTGGCGGGCAGTTCCGCGGGCGGTCACCTGGCGGCGATGGCCGCGCTCACCCCCAACGACCCCAGGTTCCAGCCGGGGTTCGAGAGTGCCGACACCTCGGTCACCGCCGCCATCTGCCTGTACGGCTACTACGGCAGCCTCGATACCGACGAGCGGTCGCCGTCCTCACCGCAGGCCTACGTCCGGCCGGACGCGCCACCGTTCTTTGTGGCGCACGGCGATCGGGACACGCTGGTGCTGGTGGACGACGCCAGACAGTTCGTCCAGCGGCTGCGGCGCAGCTCGTCGAATCCGGTCGTCTACGCGGAGCTGCCCGGGGGACAGCACGCGTTCGACCTGTTCCATTCCATCCGCTTTGAGACGGTCGTCGACGCGATCGAAGGCTTCACCGCCTGGGTCCGATCGCGGGGGAGCCACAGCTGACGTCGCTCGACTCGCGTGGCTCGCTCACCGTGCTGGGCGGTGAGCCGGTCAGATGCGGGGCGGACCTTGGTCGATCCGGCGCAGGATCGGCTCGGCACGCTCCAGGTCATCACCCCAGGGCATCCGCTCGTCCCACCAGGTGACCCCGAGGTCGGCCAGCGGGCCGACAAGGTCACGGCCAGCTGCCGGCCCGGCCGGGCTTGCGCCGCCGATGACGATGTCGAACGGCCGGTCCGCGAGCCCGTTCTCCGCCCGGCAGCCGCGCAGGAACAGCACCAGTTCCCGGACCTCGCTCACCGCAGGCGGGCGCGCGGCCTCCATTCCGGCCATGGCCGGGATGGCCCCGTCCCACCGTGCCGCCCGGCGCATCGGCGCCTTGTTCGGCCAGCGCCCTCCGACCCAGACCGGCACCCGCGGACGCTGCACCGGGGTCGGCAGGAAGACCACGTCGTCGACCGTGATCTGGTTGCCCCGGTAGGTCACCGGCTCACCGGACCAGAGCAGGTCGAGTGCGTGCAGGCCCTCGTCCAGGCGCTCGGCGAGCACCCGGGTGTCGGTCGTGTCGCCGAAGCTCCCGTATTCGTCCTCCACCGGCGCGCCGATCGCGGCCCCGAGGATCATGCGGCCGCCGGTCAGCCGGTCGAGGGTCGTGACCTCCCGGGCCAGCTTCGACGGCCGCCGCCGGGCGATCGGCGTGATTGCCGTGCCCAGCCGGATCCGGCGGGTCGCCAGGGCCGCGGCGGT
>DATENJ010000709.1:0-4180 GCA_035275125.1 Actinomycetes bacterium
CCCGGCGGCCTTGGCATCCCGCTGGTGTTCGTCCCGGTCGCCGACGCCAAGACCGTCCCCAACCGGGTCCACCTCAACCTGGCCAGCCAGTCGGCCGACGCCCAGGCGGCCACGGTCGCCCGCCTCCTCGGCCTGGGCGCCACCCCCGCCGACGTCGGCCAGGGCCAGGTCCCATGGGTGGTCCTGGCCGACCCTTGAGGGCAACGAGGTCTGCGTTCTCTCGCCTCGCTGATCACCGCTTCAGGGCCAGCCGGCCGGGTTCCACTAGAGTGAAGGGCCGGGCCGCCGGCGGCCTGCCCCTCACCCTTCTGGAGGAACAGTGTTCGGTGCGCTGGGACGGTTCGTTGTCCGCCATCCGCTGCGAGTCATCCTGGCCTGGGTGGTGATCTCGGTCGCGGTGGTGGCGTTCTCGCCCCGGCTGACCGACATCATCAACGCCGACCAGACCAGCTTCCTGCCCAACTCCTATGAGTCGGTCCAGGCCCAGGAGCTCGCCTCCAAGGCGTTCCCGCAGGCGTCGGCGGCGACCGTCATCGGGGTGGTGAAGCGGGCCGACGGCGGGCCGCTGACCGAGGCCGACACCCAGCGGGTCCAGCAGCTGGCCACCGAGCTCGGCGGGGCCGGGATCGAGCGGGTGGCGGCCGCCCAGACCGCGCCCCAGGCCGTCTCCCCCAACCGCAGCGTGCAGCTGGTCACCGTCGCCCTCCAGGGCACACCGCAGGACGAGGCGGTGGTCGCGGCCCTCGGCCAGGTGCGCGAGCGCTCCCAGACGGCGCTCGAGGGCAGCGGCCTGCGCATCGGCTACACCGGCGACGTCGCCCTGTTCGCCGACAGCGAGCAGGCCTTCGCCGACGCCGAGCGGATCGTCGGCATCGCCACCATCGTGCTGATCGTCGGCCTCCAGCTGCTGATCTTCCGCAGCCCGATCGCCGCCCTGTTCCCGATCATCACCGTCGGGCTGGTCTTCACCCTTGCCCAGTCGCTGATCGCGGCCGCCGGCAAGCTGTTCGACTTCGAGGTCGGCACCGAGCTGACCACGCTGCTGACGGTGGTGCTGTTCGGCATCGGGACCGACTACATCCTGTTCCTGCTGTTCCGCTTCCGGGAGCGGCTGCGGGCCGGCGACGACCCCAAGGTGGCCGTCGCGACCGCGGTCGAGCGCGTCGGCGAGGCGATCGCGTCCGCCGCCGGGGTGGTGATCATCGCCTTCAGCGCCATGCTGCTGGCCTCCCTCGGCTTCTTCACCACCCTCGGCCCCGGCCTGGCCGTCGCCGTGGCCCTCATGCTGCTGGCCGCCCTCACCCTCATCCCGGCGCTGCTGGCCCTGACCGGGCCGCGAGTGTTCTGGCCGTCGAAGAGCTGGCAGCGGCCGCCCCGGGCGTCGCTGTTCGGGCGCCTTGGCCGGCTGGTGGCCCGCCGGCCGGTGCTGGTCGCCCTGGCCAGCGGGGCCGTGGTCGTCGCCCTGGCCTCGGGCACCCTCGGCTTCCGGCAGAACTACGACTTCGTCAGTCAGCTCCCCTCCGACACCGAGTCGCGGCGGGCCTTCGCCGACCTCCAGTCGGGCTTCCCGGCCGGGGCGCTGAACCCGACCCAGGTCTTCGTCCGCGGCGACCAGCCGCTGGACGAGGCCACCCTCCAGCAGCTGGGGGCGAGCCTCCAGCGGGTCGAGGGGGTCGGCCAGGTCCTGCCGCCGAAGCTCAGCGGCGACCGGACGGTCGGGCAGGTCGACCTGCTGTTGACCATGAACCCGTCGTCGGCCGAGGCCCTCGACCTGGTCGAGCCGCTACGGGACGCCGCCCACGCCGCCGCCCCGCCCGGCACCACCGTGCTGGTCGGCGGGACCACCTCGGCCACCGCCGATCTGCGGGCGGCCACCGGCCGCGACCTACGGGTCATCTTCCCGGTCGCCGGGATCCTCATCGCCATCGTCCTGGCCCTGCTGCTGCGCAGCGTGATCGCGCCCATCTACCTGATGCTGGCCGTGATGCTCGGCTACGCCGCCTCGCTGGGGGCCGCGGTGTTCATCTTCCAGGGCCTCGGCGGCGAGCCGGGGGTGCTGTTCCTGCTCCCGATCCTGGTCTACCTGTTCGTGGTGGCCATCGGGACCGACTACAACATCCTGATGATCGCCCGCCTGCGTGAGGAGGCGGCCGACGGCAACGAGCCCCGGGCCGCCGCCGACCTGGCCGTTGAGCACGCCGGCCCGTCGGTGGCCTCGGCCGGGGTGATCCTGGCCGGCACGTTCGGGTCGCTGCTGCTGGCCGGGGTGGCCTTCCTGACCCAGATGGGGGCGGCGGTCACCGTCGGCATCGTCCTGGCCGCCTTCGTCATCTCGGTGTTCCTGGTCCCGGCGGTGACCGCCCTGATCGGCACCCGGGCCTGGTGGCCGGGCCGGGTCGAGCGCCGGGCCCCCGCCGGCGCCGAGGCCGCCGACGACGACGGGGCCGGTCAGGAGGGGCGGGTCGAGCCGACCGGGAACGGGTCGGTGCGGTCCAGGTCGAGGAGGCTGTAGCCGAAGTGGTTGGCCGCCGGCTCGTGGCGGCGGCAGAGCGAGCGGAACCGTTCGCGGCGCCAGGGGCCGCCGTCGGCCAGCTCGGCCCACTGGCGCTCGTAGGTGGCGCTGCGGCGGGTGTCGATCCCGCCGGCCGGGATCTCGCCGTCCAGCTCGAGGAAGGCGGCCAGCTCGGCCAGGGTGCCCTCAGGGTCGGTGACCAGACGCTCGTACTTGACCACGAGCAGGCGGTGGAGGAAGGCGGCGTCCTCCTCAAAGGTCCGGTGGGCGGCGAACCAGTGGCCGAGCAGGGCGTCAAGCGAGCGTAGCCGGGCCCACTTGCGGGTCGACAGGCTGACGATGGCCGGGTGCCTGACCACCATCACGAACCGGGCCTCACCGAACGCCCCCTGGAGGAACCGGGTCATGAGCAGGTTGGGCGGGGACTTCTCGACCAGAACCGGCCTGGACAGGTCCCAGTGGGGCGACCACTGCTCGAGCAGGCGCGCCGACGTGTCCGGGGTGAGCAGCGGCGAGCGCTCGGTGAGGTGGGCCGCCGGGGCCAGCGCGAACCGGCCCGGCCCGCCGTGGGCCCTGGCCGGCGGGTAGACGCTCTGGAGGTGCTGGCCCTCATCCTCCTCGACCCCGGTGCTCTCGAACCCGCTGATCTGCGGGTGGGCGGCCAGGGCGCGGGTCAGCGGGGTGGTGCCGCTGCGGTGCAGCCCGCCCACGAACACCAGCCGATGGTCGGTCATCCGTTCCCCCCTTTCGACCGGGGGATCACCCTGGCGGTCCCCCGGCCCCCCCCGGATCCTAGGCGGCGGCCGAGGACGCCGAGCAGGGCGGCCCCGACCGTGTCGGGTCGCCCGGTCACGGCCGACACCTCGGCCTCGGCAGCCCGGCAGAGCCGCTCCAACAGGTACAGGTCGCTCAGCAGCTGCTCGGTGCCCGGCCGCTGGCCCAGCGCGGCCAGGTGCGAGGCGGCCCGGTCGCGGCCGGTGGCGATGGCCTGCTCCGGCGGCTGGCCCAGGCCCTGGAGGGCCGTCTGGTAGCCGAAGTGGAGTAGGTCGAAGCCAAGGGGCACGCCGTCGGCGCTGCGCTCCCAGTCCCAGACGAGCAGCCGGCCCGGGGTGGAGCGCAGGTTCCACGGCCCCCAGTCGCCGTGCCAGGTCCCGAAGGCCAGCCGGGCCGCCGCCTGGCCCTCGAGCCGCTCCAGGGTGGGGTCGAGCACCGAGGCCGCCCCGGCCTGGCCGACCGGGGCCAGCCGGACCTTGAGCCCGGCCCACCAGGCGCTCTCCCCAAGGGTCGTCTCCCCCACCCCGCCGAGGCCGGCGATCTCGCGGGAGACGGGCAGCGGCGGCAGGGCGTAGCGGCGCCCCCGGCGCAGGAGCCGGTGCGGCAGGGCCGAGCTGATGGTGATGTCCAGCCCCTGCCAGTGGCCCTGGTGGAGCAGGTCAGGGGCGGTGAAGCTGCGCGGGCTGGAAGCGGCCAGGCGCCGCAGCATGTCGGCCTCGGCCCTGACCAGCCGCCTGGTCAGGTCGTTCCAGCCGACTTTCATGTAGCCGACCGGTTGGCCGTCGCGGCCGATGAGCTGGACCACCGGCTTGCGGTTCGGCCGGACCGGGCCGAGCACGATCGCGGCCGCCAGGTCGGGGCGGCCGAGGGCGGCGGGCACGTGGTCGCCGAGCA
>DATENJ010000710.1:0-3425 GCA_035275125.1 Actinomycetes bacterium
CCCGCCCGACCAGCCAGGCGCCGACGGCCACATAGGCCAGGGCGGAGGCGGTGTTGACCGGCTGGGCGATCAGGCCGTCGTGGAGCCGCTCGCAGTCGCCGGCGCCAAGGGCCATCCCGCCAGCACCCGGCCCGGCCTCAGCCGGCGCGCTCGATGTTGGCCCCCAGCGCCCGCAGGCGCTCGTCGATGCGCTCGTAGCCCCGGTCGATCTGGCCGACGTTGCCGATGATCGACTCGCCGTCGGCGGCCAGAGCGGCCAGTAGCAGGGCCATGCCGGCGCGGATGTCGGGGGACTCCAGGCGCTCCCCGTACAGCTGGGTGGGGCCGTTGACGACCACCCGGTGGGGGTCGCAGACGATGATCCTTGCCCCCATGCCGACCAGCTTGTCCACGAACACCAGCCGGTTCTCGAACATCTTCTCGAAGATCAGCACCGTGCCCCTGGCCTGGGTGGCGACCGCGACCGCGATCGAGGTCAGGTCGGCCGGGAACGCCGGCCAGGGCCCGTCGTCGATCTTGGGGATGGCCTGGCCGAGGTCGTCCTCGACCTCGAGCGGCTGGTCGCGGGGGATCCGCAGGCGGTCGCCGTCGAGCTCCCAGGTGAGCCCGAGGCGGCTGAAGCCGACCTCGACCGGGCGCAGGTCGTCCTCGATCACGCCCTCGACCGCCAGCTCGCCGCCGGTGACCGCGGCCAGGCCGACGAAACTGGCCACCTCGATGTAGTCGGTGCCGATGGTGTGCTCGCCCCCGCCGAGCCGCTCGACCCCCTCGATCCGCAGCAGGTTGGAGCCGATCCCGGAGATACGGGCGCCAAGGCCGACCAGGAACCGGCACAGGTCCTGGACATGGGGCTCGCAGGCGGCGTTGCCGATGGTGGTCTCGCCCTCGGCCAGCACGGCGGCCATGACGGCGTTCTCGGTGGCCGTCACCGACGCCTCGTCGAGGAACATCGGCGCCCCCCGGAGCCGGCCGACCTCCAGCTCCAGGGCCCGGTCGAAGCTGGCGTGGACGCCAAGGGAGCGGAAGGCCAGCAGGTGGGTGTCGAGCCGCCGCCGGCCGATCACGTCGCCGCCCGGGGGCGGCAGCAGGCAGTGGCCGGTCCGGGCGACCAGCGGCGCCGCCAGCAGCACCGAGGCCCGGATGCGGGTGCACAGGGCCGGGTCCAGCGACGCCCGGCGCAGGCCGCGTGGGTCGATGCGGACCTCGTTGGGGCCGGTCCGCTCCACCGTCGCGCCGGTCGAGGCGACCAGCTCCAGCATCGTCTCCACGTCAAGGATGTACGGCACGTTGCGAAGCACCACCGGCTCGTCGGCCAGCAGCGACGCGGCCACGATGGGCAGCGCGGCGTTCTTGTTCCCGGCCGGGCGGATGGTGCCGCTCAGCGGCTGCCCGCCCTTGATGACGAAGCTCTCCATGACGCTCCCAGCTCGCGGCCGTTCGGGGGCACGGCCGCCTACTCTACCCCTGCCTGATCTCGGCCTGGTCAAGCTCTGGCAACGACGCCTGTCGGAGCCGGCTCGTACACTGGAGGTTCCGGTCCCGGTTCAGCTTCAGACCACGGAGTTCCCCCTAATGCCCGCGTTCAAGCTCATCAGCGACATGCCCGCCGCCGGCGACCAGCCGGCGGCCATCGACGCCATGGCCGACGCCCTGGACGGCGGCGAGCAGGGCGTCACCCTGCTGGGCGTGACCGGCTCGGGCAAGACCCGCTCGATGGCCGGGGTGATCGAGCGGGTCAACCGCCCGGCCCTGATCATGGCCCCCAACAAGACGCTCGCGGCCCAGCTCACCAACGAGTTCAAGGAGCTGTTCCCCGACAACGCCGTCGAGTACTTCGTCTCCTACTACGACTACTACCAGCCCGAGGCCTACATCCCCCAGACCGACACCTACATCGAGAAGGACTCCTCGATGAACGAGGAGATCGACCGGCTGCGCCACTCGGCCACGCTGTCGCTGCTGACACGGCGGGACGTGATCGTGGTGGCCTCGGTGTCGGCGATCTACGGCCTTGGCTCGCCCCAGGAGTACCGCGATCAGATGCTGTGGCTCAAGCGCGGCCAGAGCTACGATCGCGACGGGGTGCTGCGCAAGCTGGTCGACATCCACTACGACCGCAACGACCTCAGCTTCGTCAGGGGCAAGTTCCGGGTCAGGGGCGACACCCTCGAGGTCTTCCCGGCGTACGAGGAGCGGGCCATGCGCCTGGAGTTCTTTGGCGACGAGGTCGAGCGGATCCTGGTCATGGACCCGGTCACCGGCGAGATCGTCGGCGAGCGGGACGAGCTGTACGTGTTCCCGGCCACCCACTACGTGGCCGGGTCGGACCGGATGCGCCGGGCCATCGCCGCCATCGAGGTCGAGCTGGCCGAGCGCCTGGCCCTGCTGGAGCGTGAGGGCAAGCTGCTGGAGGCCCAGCGGCTGCGGATGCGCACCAACTACGACCTTGAGATGCTGCGCGAGGTCGGCACCTGCAACGGGATCGAGAACTACTCCCGGCCGATCGACGGCCGCGACCCCGGCACCCCACCGTTCACCCTGATCGACTACTTCCCCGACGACTTCGTGCTGTTCCTCGACGAGTCGCACGTGACCGTGCCCCAGCTCCAGGGCCAGTACGAGGGCGACCACAGCCGCAAGGTGACCCTGGTCGAGCACGGCTTCCGGCTGCCGTCGGCGATGGACAACCGGCCGCTGCGCTTCGACGAGTTCTGGGAGAAGATCGGCCAGCGGGTGTTCGTCTCGGCCACCCCCGGCCCGTACGAGCGGCGTGAGTCGGGCATGCTGGTCGAGCAGGTCATCCGCCCCACCGGGCTGGCCGACCCCGAGGTCATCGTCCGCCCGACCAAGGGCCAGATCGACGACCTGATCCACGAGGTCCGCGGCCGGGTCGAGGCCGACCAGCGGGTGCTGGTCACCACCCTGACCAAGAAGATGGCCGAGGACCTGACCGACTACCTGCTGGAGATGGGCCTGCGGGTCCGCTACCTGCACTCCGAGATCGACACCGTGCAGCGGATCGAGATCCTGCGCGACCTGCGCCTGGGGGAGTTCGACACCCTGGTCGGGATCAACCTGCTGCGCGAGGGCCTCGACCTGCCCGAGGTGACCCTGGTGGCCATCCTGGACGCCGACAAGGAGGGCTTCCTGCGCTCGGAGACCTCCCTGGTCCAGACCATCGGCCGGGCCGCCCGCAACGTCGACGGCCAGGTGATCATGTACGCCGACCAGGTCACCCCGTCGATGCGGCGGGCGATCGACGAGACCAACCGCCGCCGCAAGCTCCAGCTCGACTTCAACGCGGCCAACGGGATCGACCCCCAGACCATCCGCAAGCGGGTCACCGACATCATCCAGTCCCTGCGGGGCGAGGAGGAGGGCACGGCCATCGGCGGCCGGGCCCGCAAGGGCCGCGCCCCCACCCC
>DATENJ010000711.1:0-4013 GCA_035275125.1 Actinomycetes bacterium
CGACCGGCACGGTCAGCTCGCGGGCGTCGAGGCGGTCGCGCAGCCCGATCGTGTGGCAGAACTCCATTCGGTCCACGAACACGTCCAGCTCCAGCCCGCTGGGCGGGTGGCGGAAGGAGAAGCGGCGGCCCTCCATCGCGACCAGCAGGTCGCGGTCGACCTCCCAGCCGCGCTCCTCCAGCAGCCGCCGCAGCCCCTTGCGGTCCTCGTGGCGGCAGACGACGTCGATGTCCTTGGCCGGGCGGCCCAGCCGGTCGAGGGCGGCCGCGGCCGGCTGGCAGTGCAGCCGGATGCCGGTGGAGCCGACCAGCCGGAGCAGGTGCCCGTGGGCCCCGGCCATCTCCACCAGGGCGACGGCCGCATCGTGGACCGCCGCCCAGGCCGGTCGGGGCGCCTGCCCGGCCATCACTCGATCGGGATCTGCCGGAAGGCGAGGTCGACGTCGATCCCCTGCCGGCGCCGGTACAGCCGGGTGCCGAGGAACCAGGCCACGCCGAAGACCACGATGCCGAGCACGATCCAGAACTCGCGGGACAGATGGGAGAGGGTGAACATCGGGCCGGCGGCGATGGGGTCGTTCCAGAGCAGGAACAGCACCAGGGCGAAGAAGGCCAGCGAGATGAGCGCCGTCACCACCATCACCGGGACCCGGCCGATCCGGGAGCCGGCCACCGGCGAGGCCTGGAACAGCTCCCGCCGGGTCCGGGGGAACAGGACCGCCGCCACCATGGCCGCCCCCCAGACCACCACCAGGGCCTCGATCAGGCTCAGGAAGGCGATGTTGCGGTAGGCGATCAGCCACATGAACACGACCGCCCCGGCGGTCGACAGGCCGATGGCCACCACCGGGGTGTGGAACCGCTGGCTGACGTAGCCGAGCCGGTCGGGGGCCAGCCGGTCGAAGGACCAGGCGATCATCGTCCGGGTGGTGTAGGCCAGCTCGGCCGGCACCCAGAACCAGATCCAGGCCACGAAGGTGGCCATGATCACCGTGGCCAGGAGCACGTTGCTGGTCAGGATCCCGGCCAGCACGGTGAACCAGGGCGAGGCCCCGACCGCGGCCTCGGTGGAGCCCTCGGCGATCCCGGAGATCGAGTTGAAGCCGATCGCGCCCTGGAACTCGTAGCCGAACGCCTTGGCGGCCAGCCCGTCGAACAGGGCGATCAGCACCCCGGTGGCGACGACCGCGCCGAGCATGCCGAACAGCTGGGAGCGGCGGACCCGCTTGACCTCGCCGCCCAGCCCGATCGACTGCACGGCCCCGAGCAGGGGCAGCAGCGGGAAGACCAGGAACTGGATCGAGGTCCCGAGGTTGAAGCTGCCCGTCTGGTAGCCGTTCTGCTTGGCGGTGGCGATCACGCCGGCGTAGTCGAGCCCGGTCAGCTCCTTGAGGTTGGCCTGGAAGGTGGCTCGGCTGCCCAGCAGCATGACCGCCACCAGCACGAGGGTGCCGGCCACGGCCAGGGCGAACAGCACCTTCTGGACCGAGAAGTAGCGGCGGGTCCCGGTGGCCAGCAGCAGCCCGGCCAGCACCAGCGAGGCCGTGCCGATCCAGAACACCCCGCTCGGCTCGGCGGTCGAGGCGGCCCAGTCGAGCAGCGTCTGGTTGCCGGCCACCACCCCGACGGTGGCCAGGAATGACGACAGGCCGACCTTGACGATCAGCGAGGCCGCGAAGGCGGCGTAGTAGAGCAGGATGACGGTCTCGACCAGCGAGCCGACAAAGGCGAAGCCTGGGTTGAGGCTGCGCGACAGCGACACGTAGACGCCGCCCGATCGGGGGAAGATCACCGACCAGAAGTAGAAGGTGGCCGCGATGGCCAGCATGCCCGCGGCCGCCAGCAGGGTCGAGAGCCAAACGCCGGCGCCCGGGTACAGGCTGGGGCCGTAGTACTGGTTGAGGGCGATGGCGATCCCCACCGAGACCAGCCCGACGTTGTAGATGAAGACGTCGGCCGACCCCGCCACCCGGATCAGCCCCGACGCCGGCCTGGAGAAGACCCCGCGGCCGGCCAGATCGGCCTGTTGCGCCACCGTCCCTACCTCCTCGGACAACGTTTGCCTTGGTGGGGCTTATCAAGCTGAGGTTTGAATGTCAACGTACGTTGAACGCTCAAGGTCGAAAAACGACCTTGGGAGGGGTCGAGTGGTTGAATATCGAACCTACCGAGCCGGATGAGGGGAGCGAACCATGCAGCGGAGCCGGGGGCCGGTGGACGAGGTGGATCGGGAGATCATCCGGCTGCTGCAGCGGGACGGGCGGACCAGCAACACCGATATCGCCAGGGCGCTGGACGTGACCGAGACGACCATCCGCAAGCGCATTGCCCGGCTGATCGACGAGGACCTGGTCAACGTGGTGGCTGTCCCGACGCCGCGGGCGGTGGGGATGACCCTGTCGGCGATCATCGGGATCTCGGTGCAGCTGCCCAGCCTCCAGGCGGTGTCGGAGCGGCTGGTGGCCTACCCCGAGGTGCGGTATGTGGGGGTCGCGACCGGGCGCTACGACATCATCGTCGAGGCGTTCTTCAACGACCACGAGCACCTGCTGGAGTTCGTCTCCCGCAAGCTGGGGGCGCTCAAGGGGGTGACCGGGGCCGAGACCAGCCTGATCCTCAAGGTGGCCAAGTTCTCCTACGAGTGGGAGATCCCCTGAGGGAGGCTCAGCCGAGCTTGGTCAGGGCCCGGCGCAGGTTGCGGACGCCCTGGCCGATACGCTGCTCGTTCTCGATCAGGGCGAAGCGCACGTGGCCGTCGCCGCCCGGGCCGAAGCCGACGCCAGGGGAGGTGGCCACCTTGGCCTCCTTGACCAGCAAGGAGGCGAACTCGACCGAGCCCAGCTCCCGGTAGGGCTCGGGGATCGGGGCCCAGACGAACATGGTCCCCCTCGGCGGCTCGACCTCCCAGCCGATCCGGGCCAGCCCGTCGCAGAGGGCGTCGCGGCGCGACTGGTAGATGGCCTGAGCCCGCTCGGGGTGGTCCGGGTCCTCGTTCAGGGTGACCGTGGCCGCGATCTGGATCGGCTGGAAGGCGCCGTAGTCGAGGTAGGACTTGAGCTTGGCCAGGGCCTGCACCACCTCGGGCTTACCGACCAGATAGGCCATGCGCCAGCCGGCCATGGAGTAGGCCTTGGTCATCGAGTACAGCTCGACCGCGCACTCCTTGGCCCCTTCGGCCTGGAGGATCGAGGGCGGCCTGAAGCCGTCGAAGCCCAGCTCGGCGTAGGCGTTGTCGTGGACCAGCAGGACCTCGTTCTCGAGGGCGAAGTCGACCATCCGCTGCATGAAGGCCAGGTCGACGCAGGTGGTGGTCGGGTTGTGGGGGAACGAGAGCACGATCACCCGGGGCCGGGGCCAGGAGAAGCGGTAGGACTGCTGCACGTTCTCGAAGAAGTCCTCGCCGGTGCCGACCGGGATCTCGCGGACGTCGGCCCCGGCGAACAGCGGCCCCCAGATGTGGATCGGGTAGGACGGCGACGGCACCAGGGCGGCGTCGCCCGGCTGGAGCAGCACCCACATCAGGTGGGAGAAGCCCTCCTTGGCCCCGATGGTGGTGATGGCCTCGGTCTCGGGGTCGAGCGTCACCCCGAACCGGCGCTGGTACAGGTCGGCCACGGCCTGGCGCAGCTTGGGGATGCCCCGGCTGGCCGAGTAGCGGTGGTTGCGGGGGTTGCGGACCGCCTCGCACAGCTTGTCGACGGCCGTGGGCGGTGAGGGCAGGTCGGGGTTGCCGAAGCCGAGGTCGATCACGTCCTCGCCGGCCCGCCTGGCCGCCACCTTGAGCCCGTCGATGACGGTGAAGACGTACGGCGGCAGGTTCGTGATCCGGCGGAACTCCACGGGCAACCCCCATCTGGCAGAACGTGAAGCTGGAAGCCTACCCGCTCGAGGGAACCGGACCGCCGGCGCCGGTGTACCCCGACCATGCGCCAGCTCCTCGTGCTGCTGCTCGCGGCCGTCCTGACGGCCGGCTGCGACCGGGCGGCCCCGCCCCCGGCCCCGGCGCCGCCGGCC
>DATENJ010000712.1:0-7004 GCA_035275125.1 Actinomycetes bacterium
CACCGGCGCCGGGGGGGACGCTGGCACCGGCCAGGTACAGGCCCTTGACCGGGGTGCCCCAGCGCCACCAGGACGGGCCGGGACGGAACAGTAGCTGCTGGTCGACCGCGAACGAGCCGGCCGAGATGTCGCCGCCGGCCAGGCTGGCGTCGGCCGCCTCCAGGTCGGCCGGGCTCCAGGCCCTGCGGGCCAGGACCCGGTCGCGGAAGCCGGGGGCGTGGGCCTCGATGGTCGCCTCCATCCGCTCCAGGAACGACTCCGACGAGTAGTCCCAGCGGGCGTCGGCACCAGGCCGGGCGGCGTCGCCGGTGGGCACGGCCGGGACGTGGGCGTAGCCCCACAGGGTGTGCTTGCCGGCCGGGGCCCGCGACGGGTCGGCCAGCGACTGCTGGCCGAGGATCAGCGTCGGCTTGGCCGGCAGGAGACCATGGGCCGCCTCCCAGGCCGAGCGGCTCATGTCGGTGAGGCTGTCGCCGACGTGGACGACGCCGGCCCGCCGGCACTCCTCGGCCGCCCACGGCACCTGGCCGTCGAGGGCCCAGTCGACCTTGAAGGTGCCGAGGCCGGGCCGGTAGTGACGGACCTCGGCGAGGGCCCGGGGCGGGAACGACTCCGGCCCGGCCAGCCGGACCAGCGCGCCGATGTCGAGGGCGCAGAGGACCGCCCGGCGGGCGCTGAACGCCTCGCCCCCGGCCTCGACGGCGACCGCCCGGCCGCGGTCGACCACGATCCGGTCGACCCGGCGGCCGGTCAGGATCTCGACCCCGTCCCCGCGCGCCTTGGCCTCGAGGCCGGCGGTGATCATGCCGGTGCCGCCCTCCACCACCGGCATGCCGAAGCGCTGGCCGAGCATGGACAGCAGCAGGGCGTAGATCCCGGTGCCCGGCTCTTCGGGCTGGAGGTCGGCGTGCATGGCCGGGCCGGTCAGGAACGCCTTGGCCTGCTCGGACTCGAAGCGCTCGGCGACCGCGCTGACCCCAGAGACGACCAGGCGGGCGAACTGGAGCCCGCCCGACAGCCGCAGCCTCCCCACCACCTTGGCCAGCTCCTCGAACGGATAGCGCTGCATCTGGGCCCGGAGGAAGGGCTTCATGACCTCGCCGAAGGCCTCGTCGAGGGCGAACCAGGCCGCCCCGTCGCCCAGGTGCACCTTGTCGATCGAGGCGGCGGTCTCCACCGCCGAACGGCCGAGGGCGATCGCCTGGTTGCCTGGGAACGGGTGGGCGGCCGGCACCTGGGCGTGCACGAACCGCACACCGTAGGGGGCCAGGTCGCGGCCCACGATCGAAGGGGACGGCGCGACCAGGGGGAAGAAGGCGGCCCCGAAGTCGTGCTTGAACCCCGGCAGGGTGGACTCCAGTGTCCTGGCCGCCCCACCGAGGTCGTCGTTGGCCTCGAGCAGGCAGACCGACCAGCCCGCCTCGGCCAGGCGGATGGCGGCGGCGAGCCCGTTGGAGCCTCCGCCGCAGACGATCGCGTCATAGTCGGCCATCGCCACGAGCCTACTCCGGTCGACAACGGCGAGGCGGCCCGGTGCTCGCTACACTCCAGGAGACGGGCGCTTTCGCCCGGCACGGCTCAGAAGGGAACCGTTCTGATGGTCACGCGTGACGAGGTCATGGCAGCGCTCGCGCAGGTGATGGACCCCGAGATCCACCGGCCCATCACCGACCTCGACATGGTCAAGGACGTCACGATCGACCCCAGCGGCCTGGTCGTGGTCGAGGTGCTGCTCACTGTCGCCGGCTGCCCGCTCAAGGACCGCATCACCAGGGACGTCACCGCGGCCGTGTCGCCGCTGGTTGGCGTCACCGGGGTCAAGGTCGACCTCGGAGTGATGACCGAGGACCAGCGCCAGGCGATGGTGACCCGCCTACGCGGGCCCGGCGCCGCCCAGGAGCAGAAGAAGATCACCTTCTGGGGTGACGAGTCGACCACGAGGGTGCTGGCCGTGGCCTCGGGCAAGGGCGGTGTCGGCAAGTCGTCGGTGACCGTCAACCTGGCCGCCGCCCTGGCCGCCCAGGGCCACCGGGTGGCGGTGATCGACTGCGACATCTACGGCTTCTCGGTCCCGCGCATGCTCGGCGCCACCGGCCAGCCGGTCGGCTTCAACGGGATGATCATGCCGCTGGAGGCGCACGGGGTCCGGGTCATCTCGATCGGCTTCTTCCTGCCCCCGGGCAAGCCGGTGGCCTGGCGGGGCCCGATGCTGCACCGGGCCATCCAGCAGTTCCTGACCGACGTCTACTGGGGCGACCTGGACTACGTGCTCGCCGACCTGCCGCCCGGCACCGGCGACGTCTCCATCTCCCTGGCCCAGATGCTCCCGGGGGCCGAGATGCTGCTGGTCACGACCCCCCAGGAGGCGGCCGAGCGGGTGGCCGTGCTGGCCGGCAACTTCGCCCAGCAGAACGGCATGAAGGTCACCGGCGTGATCGAGAACATGAGCTACTTCATCTGCCCGTCCTGCGACGAGCGTCACCACATCTTCGGCAGCGGCGGCGGCGAGATCCTGGCCGCTGAGCTCGGCACCACCCTCCTGGGCCAGATCCCGATCGACGTCCGCCTCCGCGAGGGTGCCGACGCCGGCAAGCCCCTGGTCGTGTCCGACCCCGACGCCCCGGCCAGCCGGAGCCTCCTCGAAATTGCGGCCGCCCTCCCGCCGCTCCCCCGTTCCCTTGTCGGCAAGCGCCTGACCCTGCTGACCTAGGTCAGGGCCTAGGTGGCCTCGGGGTCGACCGGGGGCGGGCCGAGGTCGGCGGTGCTGGACTCCGGCGCCGCGGTCGCGTCGTCGGGTTCGCCGACGTCTCCCTTGGGCCCGTCGCCGTTCTGCTCGGCGTCGAGGGCCGCCTTGAGCTGCTCGCGCTCCCGTTCCAGCTCGGCCATCTGGCCCTCGACGTCCATCAGCTCCCGGACGTAGTCGCGGGCCTGAGAGCGCAGCGAGCCGATCCGGAGGTCGGGCAGGTTCAGGTCCTTGAGGTCGGTCTCGTCCTTGAGCTGGTCCAGCGCGTCCTGGGTGGTCAGCCGCAACCTGCCAAGGAACCGCCCGGCCTGCCTGGCCATCTCGGGCAGCCGCTCCGGGCCGAACAGCAGCAGCGTGACCAGCACGATGGCCACGATCTCGCCCAGCCCGACGTTGAACATGCCCGCTCCCCTACCGCCCCGGCCGTTCCGTCGGGGTGATCTGCAGGATCAGCTCCCGGCCCCGGCGAACGACCGTGACCGGCACCGGCACGCCGATCCTGGCCCCCCGCTCGGCCACGGTCAGCTGGTCCCTGGCCGGGATCGCCTGGTCACCAAGCCGGACGATCAGGTCCCCCCGGCGCAGCCCGGCCTCGGCCGCCGGGCCACGCGGCACCACCCGCGTGACCAGCGCCCCGGCGTGGTTGCCGAGCCGGTAGCGGTCGACGATCTCCGGGCTCAGCTCGGTGTCCGCCTCCACCCCCAGGAACGGCAGGTCGACCGGCTGGCGCTTGACCAGCGATCTGGCCACCTCGAGGGCCGCGTCGATCGGGATGGCGAACCCGACCCCGGCGTTGGCCTCACCGCCACTGTTGGTGGCGATGGCGGTCGAGATCCCGACCACCTCGCCGTTCCCGTTGGCCAGCGCTCCCCCCGAGTTGCCCGGGTTGATGGCGGCGTCGGTCTGGATGGCGTCGACCAGATCGCGGCCCTCACCGCCATCCTCGCTGTCCGGCACCTTCACCACCCGGTGCAGGGCCGACACGATCCCGGTGGTCACCGAGCTCTGGAACCCGAACGGGCTCCCGACCACGATCGCCGCATCCCCGACCTGCAGGTCCGCCGCCCGCCCGACCTTGGCCGTGGTCAGCCCGGTCCGGCGCACCTTGAGCACCGCCAGGTCGTAGTTGAGGTCCCGGCCGACGAACCGCGCCCTCAGCGGCTCGGAGGTCGACAACGTCACGCTGATCGTCTGGGCCTCCTCGATCACGTGCGCGTTCGTCAGCACATAGCCGTTGTTGTTGAAGATGATCCCCGACCCGGTCGCCTTCCCAGTGTCGGATCGCGCCTCGATCTTCACCACCGCCGGCAGCACCGCCGCCAGCACCTGCTGGAGCTGATGCCCGGCAGCCGTTCCCTGGGGCACCCCGGTCGCCGCCTGGTCCGCCGTGGTCCCGCTCGCCGTGGCTCCCCCGCCGAACAGGTCCGGGTTCCGGCTCGCCACCACCCCCACCACCCCGCCGGCCAGCCCGCTGGCCAGCGCCACCGCCAGCACCAGAGCCACCAGCCCGACCCGCCGCCGACCCTTCCTGAGTGCGGGCGCCCCCTCGGCTGGCGGCGCCCCAGCGCGCTGCCGCCTCGGCCCGCCATCAGGCCCGTCACCCCGGTCGCCGGGTTGCGGCCGCCGCACCTCGGGTCGCGGCACCGGCCGCCGAACCGGCTGCGAGGTCCCCGGAACCTCCAACGGGTGCCGGACCGGCGGCGGAGCGGGCCGCTGCACCGGAGCGTTGACGTACCCGAGCACGTTCCCACCAGGCTCAAGGGCCGCCGGGTCCAGGTACCTGTGCCCGGGACCAGCCGGAACCTCCGGAGGCCGCCGCGGCGCCCGAGGCGGCGCCGGGTCCAGATACCCGCGCTCCACCTTCCCCGGCGGAACGGCCGGAGGCCGCTGCGGCGCCCGCGGAGCCGCCGAATGCCCGCCATGCGAAGGACCCACAGGCCGCTGCGGCGCCCGCGCTGACGCCGGGTCGAGGTACCCACGCAGCCCCTCGCCCCCCGGCACATCCGACCCACCACCCGCATCAACAGGTCGCCGCCCCGGAGCCCCCTCCGGTCCCTCCGGCCTCAGAGGACCCTCCGGTCGCTGACCAGGCACCTCTGGGTACCGAGCAGGAGCATCAGGAGGTCGAGCAGGAGCCTCGGGAGATCGGACAGGGGCCTCGGGAAGTCGAGCAGGAGTCTCGGTTGGTCGAGCAGGGGCCTCGGGAGGTCGAGCAGGGGCCTCGGGATACCGGAGCGAAGCTTCGGACCACTGACCGGGACCCTCGGGTCGCCGAGCAGAAATCTCCGGTTCCCCAACGGGCGCCTCCCGGCGCCAAGCAGGAGCCTCATGCCGTGCGGAAGCCTCAGGCTGCCGGGCCGGAGCCTCAGGGTGCCGGGCAGAAGCCTCAGAATGCCGGGCAGGAGCCTCGGGGTGCCGTGCGGAAGCCTCAGGGTGCTGGGCAGGGCCCTTGGGACCCGAGGCCGGGCTCTCACTCTCACGATGCCGGGCAGGAGCCTCAGGGCCTTCGGAAGGGTGCTGGAAGCCGTGAACAGGAGCCTCGGGATGCCGCAGAGGGGTCTCCAGACGCTGGGCTCGGCCCTCGGGTCGCTGAGCTGGGCCCACGGGGCGCTGAGCTGGGCTCTCCTCAGGTGGCCTGGCTAGACCCTCAGTCCGCTGAGGAGGGCCTTCCATCCGCTGTGGGGGGACCTCGGGTGCCTGGGCGAGGCCTTGGAGGCGCTGGACCCGCGCCTCTGACCGCCGGAGAGCGGCCTCGGCCTCCTGGGCAGCGCTTGCGGCGTCCTTGGCAGGATGCTCGGAAGGAATCGCTGGACCCACATCGGCGACGTCCTGCGTCGGACGCGAATCACTCCCCTGAGCAGCGGCCGGCTCGCCGCCGAACCAGTTCCCGAATCGGGAAGGCAGACGCCGCTCTCGCCCGCTGTCGCGCTCGGATGAGGCGGGAGGAGGTCCTTGAGGTGGGTGCCGCTCAGGTGAGGCGGGAGGGCCCTCCTCCGATGGGTGCCGCCGAGATGGGGCGGAGGGACGCTCCAACGATGGGTCGCGCCCGGGCGTAGCGGGAGGCGATGGGTCGCGCACTGACGTCGCGGGTCGCCCCTCCTGCGAGGGGTCGCGCTGGGGCGTCGCGGGTCGCCCCTCCTGCGACGGGCCGCGCGCGAGAAGACCGGGAGACCCTTCCTGCGATGCGTCGGGTCCAGGTGAGGCGGGAAATTCCCGCCGTGACGGGTCGCGGTGGGGTGGATCGTCGGAACGATGGTCAGGGGAACGGGGGTCAGTCCCTGGGTTCGGGACTGCCCTCGGCCCCTGCTCGAGAATGCCCGGTGTTGCTTGCGTACCCGCCTCCCCAAGCGCCCGGGGCGCCCCTCCCGTCTCCGGATCGCGGTGGGCCGACCCGGTTCCCTCTCCGGTCCGCCCTCGGTCCGCTGGTGGAGCCGCTGCTCGATCCGGGCGAACCTCGACCGAAGGTTGAGGGTTAGGCTGGAGATCCGGCGTTGAGCTGCGGTTGGGCTCAGACTCAGGAACAGCCTTGACCTGTGAGCCCGGGGGGTCCGGCGCATCCTTGACCTGTGCGCCCGGCGGCCCCAAGGGCCCCGGCGCATACCTGGCCTGCGGGTCCGGCGGCCCCGGGGCATCGTTGGCGTGCGAGCCCGGGGCATCCTTGCCCTGCGGGCCCCGCGCGTCTCTGTCCTGCGGGTCCCGGGCATCCCTGGCCTGCGGGTCCCGGGCATCCCTGGCCTGCGGATCCTGCCCACGCTCGGCCTCAGGACCAGCCCCACGCCCGACCTCATGCTCAAACCCACGCCCAACTTCAGCGCCGAACCCGCGCCTGGCTTCGGTGCTCAGCCCACGCTCAACCTCGGGGCTCGACCCGCGACCGGCCTCCGGGCTCGGCCCGCGACCGGCCTCCTCCGCCAGCGTGGCGTCGAACGTCCGGGCCGGCCCTCCTTCGACCTCAACCTTCGGTCCACTCTTGGGCTCCGAGGCCGGCGGGGCCTCCCGGAGGCTCGACGGTCCCGCATCCCTCGGCGGTGGGTCCGCCCTCGTTCCCACATCCGGTGAGCGCTCGACCGGGGACGTCGAGCGAGGCTCGGGCTCCCGGGCTGGCTCGCTCGGGGTCGGTCGACCTGGGTCGGCCGCCGCCCGAGCTGGACTGTTCTCGGCTTCGCGACCCGGCGCGCCAGTGGAACCGGATGGGGCCGGAGGCGTCGGCGGGCGGCGATCCCCCACCGAGTCCGGCTGGTCGGCCGAGCGGCCGGCACTG
>DATENJ010000713.1:0-3645 GCA_035275125.1 Actinomycetes bacterium
CGAGGTCCTTGTCCGCCTGGCCGCCGCCCTGTCCAGCGCCGCCAAGGCGGCCGGGCTGCGCTCGGAGGACCGGCCGCTGGCCCCCCACCTGACCCTCGCCCGCTTCTCGACTCCGGCGCCGGTCCCCTCCGAGGCCCTCGACCTGGTCGCCGCCGCGGCCGCCGAGAGCGAGCCGTGGGAGGCGCGCGAGCTGGCCTGCTTCCGCAGCACCCTCGGCGGCCCCCGCGGAGCCCGCTACCGGGTCGTCCGCGAGTTCCCCCTCACCGGCCGGGCCTGAACTCGACCCGCAGCTCGTCGGTGTCAGCGAGGAGCACGGCGGCGCCGCCGTTGGCCGGCGTCCAGGAGGCCGGCAGCAGGACCCACTTGCCGCCCGACCGCACGAGCAGCTTGAGGCCGCTGTAGCGGAAGCGGTAGGCGGTGTCGGGCCCGCTCAGCGCGGTCTCCCGGATGGTGGGTCCGGCCAGCTGCAGCCGCTTGGCGCTGTAGACGGTGACGTCCGGCCGGCGCGACATGGTGGCGGCGACGCGCGCCGCCTCGCGAACGCCGCGGGCCTGGGCGTAGACGGCCACCGACCAGAACAGCATCACCACGACGAAGAGGGCCACAACGGTCCGCCGGGCCGCCAGCAGCGTCCGGGGCACGGCCGCCGTCGTCGCCCGTCGCTCCGGCGCCTGCCCGCGGAGCTGAGCACCGTAGGCCAGCAGCCCCAGCCCAGCCCCGAGGCTCAGCGGGACCACCGGGAAGTCGACCCGGTAGCGCACCAGCCCCCACAACCCGCTCAGGCCGGCCACCAGCAGCAGCCCGCCCACCACCATGAGGGCCGGCCACAGCCGCTCGGCCACGCCGGCCCGGCCGGACGTGGCCATCGCCCGGGTGAGCGCGATGTGGACCGACATCCCGGCCACCGCGGCCAGCAGCACCACCGAAAGGGGCCGGAAGGTCGAGTTGACACTGCGGAGCATGTAGTCCTGCACGGTGAACCCGAGCGCGCTCTGGTCAATCCCCAGCCGCCCGAACAGGGCGTTGGTCTGCGCCCAGCCGAAGTAGAACAGCAGCGCCGTGATCACCGTGGTCGGAGCGACCACCAGCGTGACCGTCTCCAGCACACTCCTCAGCCGCCCACCGTCCCGCCCCGGGTCGGTACCGGCCCCGCCGGGACGAGGCGACGGTGCCGCTGCCGCTACTGCCGCCGTCTCCGCCGGGCCCGCTGTCGCCGCCGTCTCAGCCGGGTCGGTCCCTGCCCTGGCTGTCGTTCCCGCCGTCTCCGCTGGCGGCGTCCCACCTAGGACCGGGAACGGTTGGGTCACCGGTCAGCCGATCGTGGCCGAGGTGGCCGGCACGGTGGTGGCGGTGGTGGTGGAGGTCGCGTCGGTCCCGGTGGTCACCGGCGAGGTGGTCGCGGGCACGGTGGTGGTCGGGGAGGCGCCGGACGCCGCCGCCAGCTCCTGCTGGAGCTGGGCGGCCTGGCCCGGCGCGAGCGCAGTCGCCCTGTCCAGGTAGGCGCTGGCCTCGCCGAGCCGCTGCCGCCCGGCGCTGGCCACCATCTGCCCGCGTAGCAGCAGAAGCTCCAGCTGGTGCTTGGGATCCCCGGGGAGCGCACCGAGGCCGCCTTCGGCGGTGTCCAGGTCGCGGGCCGCCTCGGCGAGGGCGCCGTCGTTGAGGCTGGCCAGGCCGCGGCAGAGCCTGGCGGCCACGACCACGCCACGGTCGGTCCCAGCGCCGGCCGACTCGATGATCGCGGTCATCTTCGGCGCCAGCACGTCGAACGAGCGTGCCCGCAGGGCTGTGTAGCACTCCTTGACCACGATCAGGAAGGTCGGCTCGGGCAGGTCGGCACCGCCGTTGGGACCAGGGTCGAACGACGAGGCCGGAAGGACCTCGATCGCCGCGCCCTGCCGGTTCTGCCCCTGGCCGTTCGAGCCGCCCTGGCCGCCTCCGCCGCCGTCCGCCCCGCCTCCGCCCCCGCCGCCGCACGCCCCGGCCGCAACCGCGAGCAGCACGGCGATCACCATCGCCCGACCCGCATCCTTCGCCGTCACGCGAGCCTCCTTCGCCGCAGTCGACCAACTTATGGCCTCAGGAGGTGGCCGGCGCAGTGCCGTGGGGCACGCCGGCGGTGTGCCGTCGGTCACGGCCACGGGCCGGAAAGGAACTGTCCCCAGATCCGGTTATGATCGTTGTACCGAACAGGTGTTCGTAGTACGGTGCTCGCCACTCGAACGACCCAGGGCCGCCAACTTCGGAAGGGACTGTGATGGCCGCGACCTATACTGCCCGCAACGACGGCATGCGGGGAGGGACCGTGGAACGCGAGAAGGCACTTGAGGTCGCCTTGCTCCAGATCGAGAAGCAGTTCGGCAAGGGCTCGGTCATGCGCATGGGCGTTGACGGCCCGGCAGACCCGGTCCAGGCCATCTCGACCGGCAGCCTCGCCCTCGACCTGGCCCTCGGCATCGGCGGGGTGCCGCGCGGCCGCGTGGTCGAGATCTACGGGCCCGAGGCCTCGGGCAAGACGACCCTGGCCCTGCACATCATCGCCGAGGCCCAGAAGGCCGGCGGCATCGCCGCCTTCATCGACGCCGAGCACGCCCTCGACGTGACCTACGCCCGCAACCTCGGGGTCAACACCGACGAGCTGCTGATCTCCCAGCCGGACACCGGCGAGCAGGCCCTCGAGATCGCCGACATGCTGGTCCGCTCGGGCGCCATCGACGTCATCGTGGTTGACTCGGTGGCCGCCCTGGTCCCCCGGGCCGAGATCGAGGGCGAGATGGGCGACTCCCACGTCGGCCTCCAGGCCCGGCTCATGAGCCAGGCCCTCCGCAAGCTTTCCGGGAGCATCTCCAAGTCCAAGACCACCGCCATCTTCATCAACCAGCTCCGCGAGAAGATCGGCGTGCTGTTCGGGTCGCCCGAGACCACCTCCGGGGGGCGGGCGCTCAAGTTCTACGCCTCGATCCGGCTCGACGTCCGGCGCATCGAGGCGCTGAAGGACGGCGCCGAGGTGGTCGGCAACCGGACCCGGGCCAAGGTGGTCAAGAACAAGCTGGCCCCGCCGTTCCGCTCGGCCGAGTTCGACGTCATCTACGGCCAGGGGATCTCCAAGGAGGGGAGCCTGCTCGACGTCGGCGTGGACGTCGGCCTCATCAAGAAGTCGGGGGCCTGGTTCACCTACGACGGCGACCAGCTCGGCCAGGGTCGCGAGAACGCCCGCAACTTCCTCCGCGACAACCCCGAGCTCGCCCGCGAGATCGAGGAGAAGGTCAAGGCCCAGCTCGGCATCGGCCTCCCCCCGGCCGACCCCATCCCCACCCCCGAGCAGCCAGACAACGGCAAGCCCAAGAGCCCAACAAAGGACGAGGACAAGCTCTAACGGCCGGAGCGAGCCTTGGTGATCCTCCATGGGCTGGCCATGCCGGAGGGAGCGGCGTTGCGATCGGTGGAGGGGTGACGATGGTGATTGGGCGGCGGGGGACGATCGGGAGCAGGCGGGTGCAACCGGGGGGAGGCGCACCGCTGGACGGCGAGCGGGCGGGGTCGTCGGACGCCGCCCACGCCGCCGCCCTCCGGCTGCTCACCACCAGGGCCCGGACCCGGGCCGAGCTGCGGCAGCGGCTGGAGGGTCGCGGGTTCGAGGCGGCCGCC
>DATENJ010000714.1:0-4377 GCA_035275125.1 Actinomycetes bacterium
TCGAGGAGTGCGGCGGCATGTTCGTCAAGCTCGGCCAGGTGCTGTCCACCCGGGCCGACCTGCTCCCGGCGGGGGTGGTCGCCGAGCTCAGCCGCCTCCAGGACCAGGTCGCTCCGGCCCCTCCCGACGCGGTCCGGGCGCTGCTCGAGGTCGAGCTGGGGCGGCCGCTGGCCGAGGTGTTCGCCGAGTTCGATCCCGAGCCGATCGCGGCCGCCTCGATCGCCCAGGCCTACCGGGGCCGGCTGCGCAGCGGCGAGGCGGTGGTCGTCAAGGTGCAGCGGCCGGGCATCGCCGAGTCGGTCGACCGCGACCTGCTGGTGCTGGCCGAGCTGGCCAGGGTGGCCGAGACACGCACCGCCTGGGGGGCCGACTACCAGGTGACCGACCTGGCCGGAGAGTTCGCCGACCGGCTGCGGGAGGAGCTCGACTTCCGGCTGGAGGCCCGCAACGCGACCGAGATCGCCGCCCTGACCGACAACGAGCAGATCTGTGTGCCGGTCGTCCACACCGAGCTGTCGACGGCCAGGATCCTCGTCATGGAGTGGCTGGACGGAGTCAGCGTCCGCGAGACCGAGCGGATCGACGCCCTCGGCCTTGACCGCTCCCGGCTCGCCGAGACGCTGCTGCGCTCAAGCCTCCGCCAGATGCTCGTCGACGGCCGCTTCCACGCCGACCCTCATCCGGGCAACGTGCTGGTGCTGGCGGACGGCCGGCTGGGGCTGATCGACTTTGGCGCCACCGGGCGGCTCGACCCCCTCCAGCAGGCGTCAATGCGCGAGATGCTGGTCGCCGTCCAGCAGCGCGACGCCGGGCTGCTCCGGTCGGCGGTGCTGGAGGTCGCCAGCCTGCGCCGCCACTTCGACGACGACCAGCTGGAGCGGGCCCTTGCCCGCTTCATGTCCAGGCACCTGGCCGCCGGGGCCGCCCCCAGCGCGGCCATGTTCAACGACCTGCTGCAGCTGTTCTTCGCCTTCGGGATCAACCTCCCACCCGAGTTCTCCACCTTCTTCCGCGCCCTGGTCACCCTCGAGGGCACCCTCACCACCCTGTCCCCGGGCTACCTGGTGATCGAGGCCGCCGAGCAGATCGCCGCCGAGTGGGCCAGGGCCAGCCTCGCCCCGGGCTCGCTCGAGGAGCTGGCCCGCCGGGAGCTCGGCAGCCTCGCCCTCCTGCTGCGCCGGGCTCCCCGCCAGCTCGACCGCATCGCCACGATCGTCCAGCGGGGCGACCTCCAGGCCAGGGTGCGCCTGTTCGCCGACGCCGAGGACGTCCGCACCGTCACCCGGCTACTCAACCGGGTGGTCCTGGCCGGCCTGGGCGGCCTCGTCGGCCTGCTGTCGGTCATGCTGCTCGGCACCCAGGGTGGCCCCCCGTTCACCGGGGACACCTCCCTGTTCCAGTTCTTCGGCTACTTCGGCCTGTTCTGCGCCACCGTCCTGATCCTCCGCGTGATCGTGGCCATCCTGCGGGACGGCCTGAACTAGGCGCCCTCCAGGCCGGCGACCCTGGGGCCGAGGAGGTAGTGGCGGACCTCCTCGGCGCAGCGCCAGGGGTTGGTGTAGACCTCGTCGCCGGCGAAGCGGAGGACGGCGTAGCCCTGGGCGACCAGGTAGCGGTCGCGGCGGCGTTCGCGGACGACCTGGTCGGAGCTGGCCCTGACCGGGCCCTCGCCGTCGATCTCGACCACGACCCGGGGCAGGACCAGGAAGTCGACCCGGTAGGGGCCGATCTTGCAGTTCGGCTCGACCCGGGTGCCCTCGGGCGCCTCGGGCAGCCAGGCGGCCAGCCACAGGCGGGCCAGGGGGCGCTCGACCCGGCCGAGCAGGCGGCGGGCGTCCGGGTCGGCCTTGGCCAGGAGCTCGACCATGGCGGCACCGAGGGCGGCCCCGACCGGCTGCGGCCCTCGTGGTGCTTCGTCGCCGCGTCCGGCGACCGGTAGTTGCACTGGCACTCCCCTGCTCGGCCCGTACGCGCGTGAGGCTTGGCAAGGTAAGGCTTCAGTATAACTACAACTTTGTAACTACACTAGTGTCGTTCGGGCCGCTTGACCGGGTCAGCCGGCGACGCCGATGCTCGAGTCCACGAACTCGTTGGTGGCGATGTCCTGCGGCGTGAGGCCTTCCTTGGGGGGCTGGCGCTGGGCGGTGAAGATCGGCGTCACGATGTCGATCATCCGCTGCACCCTGGCGGTGTCGAAGTTCCCAAGGGTCTGGTCGGGCCCGTTGGTGACGAAGTCGGCGCGCATCTTCTCGATGGCGTAGGCGGCCAGCCCGGGCGAGTAGACCCAGCCGGTGTTGTACTGCTTGACCAGGTCGAGGACGAACGCGTTGGTCTTCTCGGGGTTGGCCAGGAAGTCGACCTGGGCCCGCTGCACGATCGGGACCAGCTTCTTCAGGCAGGGGGCGAGCTTGTCCTTGTCGGCGGTCCGGATCGACAGCGCCTGGGGGTAGAACGGGTAGCCGGCCTGGCTCACCAGGGCGTACTTCACCGGCTTGTTCCACTGCCGGACCTCGTGCTCGTAGATGTACGGCTCGGAGGTGGCGAACCCGGCCTGGGCGACCTTGCCGTCGGCGGCCACGAAGTTGGCCGGCTTGCCGTCGTAGGACCCGTCGACCTGGGACTTCTTCAGCACGTTGGTCCCGGTCAGGTAGGCCATGTAGGTGTCGCCCTCGAAGTAGAGGACCTTGGCGTCGGTCTTGCCGATGTCGGCGATGGTGTTGAACTGCGGGTAGGTCCCCGGGTCCCACATGATCATGAACGGGCTGGTCTCCATCGGGGCGACCACGGCCTGGGTCGACTGCTTGGCCGAGAATCGGATCGCCTCGTCGGTGCTGACCTGCCCGAGGGTGATGCTGGTGTCCTTGTACATCTGGGAGGACACCGGCTCGAACCCGATCGACGGCCCGCCGAGGCGTACCTCGAGCTTGACCCCGGTGTCCTTGCCCTGGGTGACCAGCGGGGCGGTGACCCGCTTACGGTTGGTGTCGACATCCGGGTTGGGGCCCAGCATGTGGTAGTAGACGCCGTACTCCGACTCGGGGTCCCAGTCGGTCTGGATCACGATCGTGTCGGGACAGGTTCCGGCCAGGCTGACGCTGGCGTCCGTCGGCGCGGTGGTGCCAGAGGCCTGGGAGCCTCCTTCGTCCCCGTTGCCGCCGCACCCCGCGGCGGCCAGAGCAAGCACGGCCAGAACGGCGAGGCCAAGGCGAACGCTGCGCATGAGCATTCCTCTCCGGACATGTGGGCATAGTTGGGACATGACCGTCGTAGGTTTCACCAGCGCCGAAGACACTGTCAACCATCCGATCGCCGCGGACCGGCCGTTGGGTCAGATCGAACGCAGGCCGTACAGCACCCGCTCCAGCAAGGCGAGGTCGGGACGGTCGCTGCCCTGGGTCGGCCGGTGGACCATCACCATGCCCTCGTCGGCCATGTCCCCCACCAGCACCCTGGTCACGCCAAGGGGCAGGTCGAGGCGGGCCGAGACCTCGGCGATGGACAGGATGTCGCGGCACAGGGCGGCGATCGCCCGCTGCTCGACGGTCAGCTTCGGCGACCGCTCACCCAGCGAGGTGGTGGAGACCAGGGCCTCGATCTCCAGGTCGGTGTGGACCGGGCGGGTGCGCCCGCCGGTCATGGCATAGGGCCTGACCCGGCGGCGACCGGCGGCCGGCTGGTCCTCGGGCGTGGTCACGCGCGTCGGTTCATGTCGGGAGGATGGCCTGGAGCTCGGCACGGAGGCTGGGAGTGAGGACGTCGCCGACGCGGGCCACGAGCACGGTCATCTCGTAGGCCACCACGGCCACGTTGCAGTTGGCGGCGGCCAGCACGGCCAGGCAGGAGCCGTCGCTGATCGACATGACGAACAGGAAGCCCCGGTCCATCTCGACGGCCGTCTGGGTGACCAGGCCGCCCTCGAAGCAGCGGGAGGCCCCCTGGGCCAGGCTGGCCAGGCCCGAGGCGATGGCGGCCAGCTGGTCGGCCCGGGGACGGTCCAGCCGCTCCGACACCGCCACCGGCAGCCCGTCGGCCGAAACGACCATGGCGTGGGCAACCCCCGGGGTGGCCTTGGCGAAGTTCGCGACCAGCCAGTTGAGGTTGCGGGCGTCGCTACTGAGCTGTGCCATCTCCCCCCTCCCCCGCCGCTACGGCGTCTCCGGTGGACGCTCGCCCGGGTCCGAGCCGCCGGCGACGGTCCGCCCACGCTCGATCCCGGTGCGGTAGCTGGACAGCATGCTGCGGACCTCGTCAGGGGACCGGCCCGACACCGGGCCCGGTGGTGGCTCGCCGGTCTGCTGGCTGGCCACCATCCCCGGGGCCATGTTGGCCCGAGGCACCCGCCGTGGCAGGCCGGCCTGGGTCACCTTGGCCGCCGGG
>DATENJ010000715.1:0-2798 GCA_035275125.1 Actinomycetes bacterium
CCGACGGCCTGGCCGCGCCATTCACCCGGACCGTGCGCATGCGCCTGCGGGCCCTGCTGTTCGCGGCGGCCGCCGCCCAGGCCGCGGTGCAGCTCAACCAGGCGGCCCTCGACCAGCTGACCGGGCGCCTGGCGGCCGCCACCGGCGACGGCGGGCCCGGTGCCGTCCACGAGCTGGTCGACACCCTCCGCGTCCACGGCGACGACCGCCTGCACCCCCTGCTCGAGGTGCTGTGGCCGGACGGCGCCGACGACCCCGTCACGGCCAGCGCCGCCCTGGTCCAGGCACTGACCGACAGGGACCCGGGCGCCGCCTTCGACGCGGCCTTCAGCGCCCTCATGGAAGAGAGCGGCTGACCGAGGCCGTCGCCCTGCTGGGCGCTACTCGATGTCGGGGCGGTCGGTGTCGGTGTCCCGGAGGTCCGCCGCCCGCAGCGGCCGGAGCCTGGCCCAGGCCAGGAAGATGGCCCCGCCGGCCAGGATGACCAGGCCGGCCCAGAGGTTGATGTTGATCCCGGCCGCCTTGGCCTTGGTCTCGTCGGAGGCGAACAGCCCCATGATGGTCAGGATCACGCCGTACAGGGCGAGTAGGCCACCGATCACCATACGCAGGTCGAACAGGCTGGCCATCCCGGTGGCCCGGTCGCGGGCCTCGGCCTCCTCGGTCTCGGCGATCTCCTCACGCGCTTCGTCCTCGGAGTCGAAGTCGGTCATCGTTGCGCCTCCTAGAACACGAAGACCAGGTACAGCAGGGCGGTCAGGGCGAGGGCGATGGCGCCAAGCACCGTCGGGCGGCGCCACCACACCCGTTCGGCCGGGTCTTCTTCGGCGGAAGCGTCCTCGGTCTCGGTCAGCCCCCAGACCAGCCCGCGCAGCTCGTGCTCCGGTTTGGGCTGGGTGACCAGGCTGACCGCGACCGTCACGACCACGTCGACCACGAACGCGGCCACCGCGCCCCAGAAGTCGGCCGCCAGCGGCGAGCCCAGGTCCAGCGGCCCGCGCGAGTGCAGGAAATGGACCGCGACCGCGGCCACGGTGCCCGACGCCAGCCCCCAGAAGCCGGCCCATGGGGTGGCCCGTTTCCAGAACATGGCGATGATGAAGGTGGCGAACAGGGGGGCGTTGAAGAACGAGAACAGCGCCTGGATGTAGTCCATGATGCTGTTGAACCCGGCCGCGATGAACGCGGTGCCGATCGCGACCACGATGCCGAGCACGGTGGCGATGCGGCCGAAGCGAATGTAGTACTCGTCGGGCTCGTCCTTGCGGACATAGGCCTGCCACAGGTCGTAGCTGACCACGGTGTTGAACGCGGTCACATTCGCCGCCACCCCGGCCATGAACGCGGCCAGCAGCCCGGTGATGGCGATCCCGAGCATCCCGTTGGGCAGGTACTGGGAGATCAGGATGGGGACGGCGTTGTTGAACTGGAGGTCGCCGGTCTTGGCCCCCAGCCCCTTGACGGTGACGGCGGCGATCAGCCCGGGGACGACGACCAGGAACGGGATGAACAGCTTGGGGAAGGCCGCGATCAGCGGGGTCCGCCGGGCCGCGGACAGGTTCTTGGCCGCCAGGGCCCGCTGGACCTCGGCGAAGTTGGTCGTCCAGTAGCCGAACGACAGCACAAAGCCAAGCCCGAACACGATCGCCACCCAGTCGGCCCCGATCGGGTTGGTGACGTTGCCGACCCCGGTGCCCTCCCAGGGACGCAGGGCCAGCGGGCCAAGGGCCTTGGCCTGCGTCACCTTGTCCTGCAGCCCGGCCCAGCCCCCGACCGCCTTGAGCCCCACGATCGTGAGGGGCACCAGGCCGGCCAGGATGACGAAGAACTGGAGCACCTCGTTGTAGATGGCCGAGGAAAGCCCGCCGAGGGTGATGTAGACGAGCACGATCGCGGCGGCCAGCACGATCGAGATCGGGATCGGCCAGCCGAGCAGCAACCGGATGACCAGGGCCATGGCGAACAGGTTGACCCCGGCGATCAGCACCGTGGCGACCGCGAAGCTGAGCGAGTTGAGCACATGGGTGGGGTCGTTGAAGCGCAGCCGCAGGTACTCGGGGACACTGCGGACCTTGGAGTTGTAGTAGAACGGCATCATCACGATGCCCAGGAACACCATCGCCGGGACCGCACCGATCCAGTAGAAGTGCACCGTCGCCACCCCGTACTTGGCGCCGTTGGCGGCCAGCCCCAGGATCTCCAGCGCGCCGAGGTTGGCGGCGATGAACGCCAGCCCGGTGATCCAGGCCGGCAGCGAGCGGCCGGACAGGAAGAAGTCCAGCCCGGTGTGGATCTGGCGCCTGGCCACAAAGCCGATCCCCAGCACCACCGCGAAGTACGCGGCAAGGATCGCGTAGTCCACCACACCCGCATGCACCCGGAACACGGCAGCACCTCCCGGATCGGCTCACCGCTGAGGGGCGGCCGCCCGGATCCACCGCCCGTCATCAGTGACACCCTTGTTGGCCTGACATGACGTCTGGCGCGGGCGCTGCGCCGACACAATCGCCTCCAAGCTCCGGTGCCGGTCGGCAGCTCGCGGTTACGGCTGCTCCTGATAGCTTCGTGGGCCGTGGTCGCCGATAGGCCCGGTCGGTGGGGGAGGAAGCTCGTGACGGTCATCCTGGCCATCGCCAACCAGAACGACGGCGTGGGCAAGACGGTCACGGCGGCCAACGTGTCGGCGGGGTTTGCCCGCGCCGGCCGTCGCACCCTGGCGGTCGACTGCGACGCCAAGGCGAACCTGACCCGCTGGCTCCTCGACCGTGCTGACGAGGACGCCGCCGACCTGGAGGCGA
>DATENJ010000716.1:0-4787 GCA_035275125.1 Actinomycetes bacterium
ACAAGGAGGCCACCGACCGGGCCTTCGCCAACGCCGACCGGGTGGTCAGCTTCGACACCTTCTACCCGCGCTGTCACCCGGCCCCGATGGAGACCTGCGGCTGCGTTGCCGACGTCAACCCGGTCACCGGCAAGGTCACCATCTACATGACCTCCCAGGCCCCGCACGCCCACCGGACGGTGTTCGCGCTGGTCGCGGGGCTGCCCGAGCACCAGATCCAGATCATCTCGCCCGACCTCGGCGGCGGCTTCGGCAACAAGGTGCCGGTCTACCCGGGCTATGTGGTCGCCACCGCGGCCTCACTGCTGATCGGCCGGCCGGTCAAGTGGATCGAGGACCGCACCGGCAACCTGATCTCGACCGGGTTCGCCCGCGACTTCTACATGAACGGCGAGCTGGCCCTGAACAACGACGGCAAGATGCTCGGCCTGCGGGTCAACATGCTGTCCGACCAGGGCTACGCCTACGCCGACGCCCAGCCGAGCAAGCTCAGGGCCGGCCTGTTCCACATCGTCACCGGCTCCTACGACATCCCGGCGGCCCATGTGGTCACCGACGGGGCGTACACCAACAAGGCCCCCGGCGGGGTCGCCTACCGGTGCTCGTTCCGGGTCACCGAGGCCTCGTTCTTCATCGAGCGCCTGGTCCAGACGGCCGCCTACGAGCTCGGGGTCGACCCGGTCGAGCTGCGACGTAAGAACTTCATCCAGCCAGAGCAGTTCCCCTACACCTCGGCCACCGGGTTCGTCTACGACTCGGGCGACTACGAGACGGCCATGGACAAGGCCCTGGAGATGCTCGGCTACGAGGACCTCAAGGCCGAGCAGGCCAGGGCCCGCGACGAGGGCAAGCTGCTCGGCATCGGGGTGGCCACCTTCACCGAGGTCGTCGGGGCCGGGCCGAGCAAGGACTACGACATCCTCGGCTTGAAGATGTTCGACTCGGCCGAGCTGCGGGTCCACCCGACCGGCAAGGCGATCCTCAAGATCGGCGTCCAGACCCAGGGTCAGGGCCACGAGACCACCTTCGCCCAGATCGTGGCCAACGAGCTCGGCATCCCACCCTCCGACATCCTGGTGCAGCACGGCGACACCGACAACACCCCCTACGGCCTCGGCACCTACGCTTCCCGGAGCACCCCGACGGCCGGGGCGGCCACGGCCATGGTCTCGCGCAAGCTGCGCGACAAGGCCAGGGAGCTGGCCGCCCACCTGCTGGAGGTCGCCCCCGAGGACCTGGAGTGGGCCGGCGACCGGTTCCAGGTCAGGGGCGCCCCCGACCGCCAGACCACCATCCAGGAGGCCGCCTTCGCCGCCTACACCAACCACCCCCAGGGGATGGAGGCCGGCCTGGAGGGCGTCACCTACTACGACCCGCCCAACATGACCTACCCGTTCGGGGCCTACGCGGTCGCCGTCGAGGTCGACCGGGGGACCGGGCAGTGGAAGGTCAAGCGGATGGTGGCGGTCGACGACTGCGGGGTCCGGATCAACCCGATGATCGTCGAGGGCCAGATCATGGGCGGGCTCACCGAGGGGTTCGCCATGGCCGCCATGGAGCTGATCACCTTCGACGAGCTGGGCAACTGCATCGGGTCGAACTTCTCCGACTACCTGATCCCGACCTCGTGGGAGACGCCCAAGTTCGAGCTGGGTGAGACGACCACCCCGTCGCCCCACCACCCGATCGGGGCCAAGGGGGTCGGCGAGTCGGCAACCGTCGGCTCTCCGGCGGCGTTCGTCAACGCGGTCGTCGACGCCCTGGCCCACGCCGGGGTGCGCGAGCTCCAGATGCCGATCGGGCCCGACAAGGTCTGGCAGGCGCTGGTCGAGGCGGGTCTCGCGGAGTAGATGTCCCGCTCCGAGGTCCTGGTCGAGGCGGGGCGGCTGGCCAGCCAGGGTCGGCCGTACGCGCTGGCCACGGTGGTCCGGGTGATCCGGCCGGCCTCGACCAGGCGGGGCGACCGGGCGCTGGTCACCCCCGACGGGACCCTCGCCGGGTGGGTCGGCGGGGCCTGCTCGGAGCCGATCGTGGTCCGTGAGGCGCTGCGGGCCCTGGCCGACGGCGAGCCCCGCCTTGTCCACATCGGCCCGGCCGGGTCGGGTGCCGGTGCGCCCGACGACGTGGTCGTGGCCGAGAGCCGCTGCGCCTCCGAGGGGGTGGTCGAGGTCCTGATCGAGCCCGAGCTGCCGGGGCCGCTGCTGGCGGTGCTCGGCGAGGGGGTCGCCGGCCGGACGCTTTCCCAGCTGGCCCGCATCGTCGGCTGGCGGGTCGCCGACCACCTCGAACTCGACGCGGCCCCCGACGCGGTGGTCGTGGCCACCATGGGCCACGGCGACGAGGACGCGCTCGCCTCGGCCCTCAGGGCCGGGGTCGGCTACGTGGCCCTGGTGGCCAGCGCCCGCCGGGCCGCGGTCGTGCTGGACGCCCTCCGCGCCCAGGGGGTGGCCGACAACGACCTGGCCCGGGTGCGCAGCCCGGCCGGCCGCGACCTCGGCCCCTCGACCCAGGAGGAGATCGCCGTGGCCGTCCTGGCCGAGCTGGTCGACTGGCGCCACGGGCTGCCGACCGACCCATCCGGCCTGGCCCCGGCCGGGGCGGCAGGGCCGGCCCCGCCGCCGGCCGAGGCGGTCGACCCGGTCTGCGGCATGACGGTGGCCGTTGCCGGCGCCCCCACGGCCGTCCGTGACGGGGTCACGTGGTACTTCTGCTCGGTCGGCTGCCGCGACCAGTTCGAACGGACAGGAGGGCCATGACCACCGACGACCGCCCCGAGCCGCCCAGCACCGGTGGCGAGCGGGAGATGCTGGCCGGCTTCCTCGACTTCCAGCGGGCGACCCTGCTGTGGAAGCTGGAGGGCCTGGACGACGAGCAGCTGCGCCGGGCGATGGTCCCCTCCGGGACCAGCCTGCTCGGCCTGGTCAAGCACCTCGCCTATGTGGAGCGCTCGTGGTTCCAGGGGGTGTGGGACGGCCAGGAGGTCCGCTTCCCCTGGACCAAGGAGGACCCGGACGCCGACTGGCGGATCGAGCCGGACGAGACCACCGAGGACATCCTGGCCCTGTACGACGGCGAGTGCGACCGCAGCCGCGAGATCGTCGACAAGGCGTCCTCGCTGGAGGAGGTCATCCAGCACCCCCGGCGCCAGGAATGGAGCATGAGCCGGCGCTGGATCCTGATCCACATGATCGAGGAGACCGCCCGCCACGTCGGCCACGCCGACATCCTCCGCGAGCAGCTCGACGGGGCCACCGGGGAATAGGCCCGTGACCGGTGTCGTGGTGATCACCGACTGCGACCACGACAACGTCGACCCGGAACGGGCCGTCCTGGAGGGCCACGACGTCGAGCTGCGCGTGCTGGCCTGCCGGACCCCCGAGGAGGTGGCCGCCCAGGCCGGCGACGCCGACGTCCTCATCAACCAGTACGTGCCGATCACCGGCGAGGTGCTGGACGCGCTGCCCCGCTGCCGCCTGGTGGTCCGGTACGGGGTCGGGGTCGACAACGTCGACGTGACGGCGGCCGCCGGGCGCGGGGTGTGGGTGGCCAACGTGCCCGACTACGGCCGCGACGAGGTCGCCGACCACACCCTGGCCCTCGCCCTTTCCCTGCTCCGGGGGGTGGCCGTGCTCGACCGGTCGGTCCGCGAGGGCGACTGGGACCTGGCGGCGGCCCGGCCGCTGCGGCGCCTGTCGACCCTCACCTGGGGAGTGGTCGGCTGCGGGGCCATCGGCACCGCCACAGCGAAGCGGGCGGCCGGGCTGGGCATGCGGGCGCTCGGCTACGACCTCCCGCAGGTGCCGTCGGGGCCGCCGATCGAGCGGGTCGGGCTGGAGGAGCTGCTGGAGGCGGCCGACGTGGTCTCGCTGCACGCCGCCCTCACCCCCTCCTCGCACCACCTGATCGGGCCGGCGGCCCTGGCCCGGATGCGCCCGACCGCGTTCCTGGTCAACACCGCCCGTGGCAGGCTGGTCGCACAAGGCGCCCTGCTGACCGCCCTCGACACCGGGGAGCTGGCCGGGGCCGCCCTCGACGTCCTGGAGGGCGAGCCCCCCGACGACCTCGGCTGGCGGGTCGCCCGCCACCCCCGGGTGGTCGCCACCCCCCACGCCGCCTGGTACTCCGAGGAGGCCTTCCACACCCTCAAGACTGAAGCCGCCCGCGAGGCCCTCCGGGTGCTTCAGGGCCAGAACCCCCGCTCCCCGGTCAACTCCCCGGCGGCCCGCCCGTGACTCCCGGAGGGCGGGAGGCGAGCGGCTGGCTGGAGCAGCTCGCCGCCGTTCCCGTTGTCGCGATCCTGCGGGCGGCCGACGCCTCCCGGTTCCTGGAGGTGGGGCGGGTGCTGTACGAGGGTGGGGTGCGGGCGGTCGAGGTGACCCTCACCTCGAGGGGGGCGCTGGAGGCGTTCGGGCGGCTCGGCGACGAGCTGCCGGGGGATGCGGTGCTCGGGGTGGGGACGGTGCGGTCGGTCACCGATGCCGAGCTGGCGGTCGAGGCGGGGGCGACCTACCTGGTGGCGCCCGACTTCCGGCCGGAGGTGGTCGCCTGGGCGGTGGGGAACGGGGTCCCGGTGGTCCCGGGGGCGTTGACGCCGACCGAGGTCGCGGCCGCGTGGGCGGCGGGGGCGACCGCGGTCAAGGTGTTCCCGGTGTCGGCGGTGGGTGGGCCGGCCTATGTCAAGGCGGTCAGGGCACCGCTGCCGGAGGTGCCGCTGGTGCCGACGGGTGGGGTCGGGATCGACGACATCGGGCCGTTCCTGTCCGCCGGGGCCGCGGCGGTGGCCCTCG
>DATENJ010000717.1:0-8576 GCA_035275125.1 Actinomycetes bacterium
CGATCGCGGTCGCCACCACACCCACCGGCAGCACCTTCAACGAGGCCATGTACGTCCCAACTGGTGGGCTGGCGATCAGCGGAGGCACCCGCCGGGCATCCAGTCGCGGCGTCGTCGTCGCCGGACCGACCGCGGCCGCCAAACGAGCACCGGCCGTCGCCCGCCACTAGTCACCGGCGGTCAACCGGGCGCGCTCAGCGCTTCCCGGTCCCGGTTGCGGTGGCCTGCCAGGTGTGCCCGTTCCACTGGACGGTGACCAGGACCTGCTGGGGATCGGGGACGCAGCTGAGCACCATGACCGTGCCGCGCTGGTCGCCCAGCAGTGGCCATGTGGCCACCAGCAGCAACGATCCTGGTGCGCGACTACCGAGCCAGCCGGTGGGGTCCTGGACGAAGTGGACCCTGCGACCACCGAAGGCGGCCCGGATAGCGGCCCGCTCAGAGGCGGAGAACCCCTGGGTCGGCCGCTGGGCGCACGGATTGGCCTGGCCACTGCCAAGGGCGATGGGCTGCTGGCCACGCTGGACGGCCAGCGGCAGCGTGGCATGCCCGTCCACCACCCCGACCTCCGGGTCGCTGTGGGAGGCAAAGGCCAGGGCAGCACCCACCGCCTGAACAGCGGATGCAGGGAGTGGAGGCGTCCGGGAGGAATCGGGGGCATCGTCACCGCCGCCGGAGGCGCAACTGGCCAAGGCAAGCACAACGACGACGGCCGCGGTGGTCCTCCACATCCTCTGCCTCCACCGGTGCTGCCACCACAAGGAGCCCAGACAGGCCATGACCCTAAGGAGCCCAGACAGGCCATGACCCTTTGACGCCGAGGGTTCAGGTCCGGTTCCCAGACAGCAGTCCGCACCCGACCGTTCCCTCCCAACAGAGTTCGCGGTCGGCGCCTGTCGTGCCAAGGGTCGGGTGGGGGGCGCCTCCGGGCGCCCCCCACCGATATGGGTGCGGTTAGGGTGTTGGGTCCGAGTAGGTGCCGCCGTAGATGTCGTTGTTGCCGAACTGGGGCGGGCAGTCGGTCAACGGGGCCGGGCGGTGATCGGGGTGCCGTTGATCAGGGATTGGCGGTAGGCGTCGACCGCGGGGCAGTCGGTGGCGTCGCGTACGTCCATCCACACGGCGGCCCCGTAGCTGCGGGTGGCGGCGGCGTAGTTGTAGTCGTAGACGGCCTCGCGGTTCAGGGTCCTGGTCGTGCCCCGGGCGTCCCCGACCGCGCCGCGGTGCAGGGTCGACCAGGCACCTACCGCGCCGGCGGCGCTCAGGTTGGCGTGGCGGACCACGCCCTGCATGCGCCGGGGGTTGGCGGTGGTGGTCTGGAAGGGTTGCAGGTAGGCGTTGTAGACCAGGTACAGGTCGCTGCCGGTGGGCGAGATGGCCACCGCTGGGTTGTCGGGCCGGTCACTGGCGACGGCGGCGTTCACCGGGGTCGACCAGGTCAGCCCCTGGTTGGTGGAGGTCTGGACCAGGGCTTGTTCGTGGTTGAGCCCGGCCCGGGCGTCGGGCCAGGTCAGCACCAGGGTGTTGGTGGCCCCGGCGCCGGTGGGGGCGCCGTTGGCGATGCCCAGGCTGGGGAAGCTGTCGGTCCGGGTGCCGGCATAGCCGTCGAACACGATCCGGCCCGACACCGGGTCGGGGACGCCGACGTCGACCACGTCGGCGATCGCCCGGGGCTTCTCGAAGTTGTTGCCGCCGTCAAAGGAGCGGGCCAGGTAGGCTGCACACGCCGATGCCCAGCGGCAAGTGGAACCACAATGCTGACCAAGGCGAGCACGATCGCTGCTGCCCCGGTCCAGCGCCACCCCGCTCGACTCCCCACATCCATCCCCTTCGCCAGAGCACCCTCTCCTCTCTCTCTGTCGGTCGATGCTCGGACGACATGAACCATTCGGACGTTCAGGGTCGCGCAGCGTCAGACGGCATCTGAGCAAGTCGGCCCGGCCAAGACTCGCAGCCGGCTCAAGGCCCCGCACAGCAGCTTGAGCATCCCGCCCCAGCGAGCAACTCTCGGTGAGTAGCCAGAGGCACTCTGAGGGAACCTGCGGGGGCTGGTCTCCCAGAGCAGGTGGAGCTTGGCCACGATGGGCGGGGCAGTTGGCCGCTGAGACGAGCAGACCGGGGCTATGGTGGGCGCCTGGTCTGGCCTCGATACTGTTCCTGTTCGTCCGGCATCCAGTACGGTGACCCGAGCAACCACCCGGGCCGCAGTCCCACTGTGGTCGGACGAACAACCGGTCCATCCGGGCCCGGCACAGCTACCGGAGTCCGATCCATGAAAGGGATGCGCCGTGGCAGCCCAAGCCAGCGGCAACGCCGTAAGCACCTATCCCAGCTATCTGCGAACCGCCCAGGTGGCTGAGATCCTGTACGTGTCGCCCAAGACGGTGTCCCGCTGGGCCAAGGAGGGCAAGCTGCCTTTCCTGAAGACACTCGGTGGCCACCGTCGCTACCCCGAAGCTGAGATCCGCGGACTGGCCGAGGAGCTTCGCGAGGAGGCCACGGCCTAAGCCGTCCAGTGCTCCAACAAGGCCGACCGCCGGATCCATATCGGCCACACCGTCCGGGCGCTGCTCTCTGGAGTGGGACCCGGACTACCCGGGCCGGCACGACAGTCCAGCAGCGTGCCATCCACGCAACATCGACCGCCAGCCCTGGCTCTGGTGCGGAGTCGAGCCAGAGTCAGCTGCACCACCGCAGATAGCCTCGGCCAGGCTGCAGGGGACACAAGGAGCACTGGAGCGCCTACATCTCCCAGGTGCCCACATCTGCGCCGGTTCGAGCGTCTGACCGGTGAGATATATCGGCTCGCTTGGACGCTTTTGGCGTAAGGTGCGGTTCTTGACGTATCTATGAGAAAGGGATGGTTTGTTGGACGGTGACCCACCGGAGCGGCGACTGTACGCGGTCGCTCCGCGGCGGGCCGAAGACCGCCGACGCGAGGGCCTCACCGAGGTGTTCCGCACAGCCTGGGAGCATGGCGTCAACGGCCAAGCCCAGATCATCAAGGGCATGCAGGAGATCATCCACTCCTACACCGTGCTCCAGGACAAAGAGGCAATGAGTGAGGCGGTCGCCAACGTGCGCTGGTTGATCGCCGCCGGCGTCCGCGACTTCCAGGCCATGCTGGAGGAGTTGGGCAAGCTGCAGACCGGTCTCCCTCGCGATGCGCCAGCACCTGATGAGCCCACCCACGACAACTAGAGCCGCCGCCGCGCTCTTCGCGGCGGGGTCGCGCCGCCAGCCTGGTCGTCCTCATCGGCCTTCCCACCTCTGCCTTGGCGGTCACTGGCTGACCGAAGTACTCGGCGGCCTCGCGCTCGGTAGCTTCTGGCTGTTCGCCCTGCTCACCCTGACTCGAACCATCGACGACCTACGCCACAACCATCGGAGTAGCTCGTCGATCGTCGGGTAGGGGTCTGGCAAGCTGGTACGGACGGTTGCCCCATGCGGGGCATGCGGGTCAATCATGCCCACTGGTCAAGCCCCCAAGGGGAGGCTTTGGTGAGCGCCCCCCAACGACTCAGCGACTTAGAGCAGCTTGAGATCCTCGTTTTGCTAGAAGCCGACAGCACTGAGCGCTCGGCCGTGCGCGCCGCCCGTGCCCTGGCCGAGTTGCTGCGACATCTCCACGGCCTGGGGCAACGCATCGCCGGTCAACTGCCCGACCAGGACCGCGCTGTCAAGCCAGCCAGGCGCTAGTGGTCTGTCTCCAAGATGCTTTGACGGCTGACGTGGCGTTGCACGGAGCAAGGGGAGGACGACAGCGTCTGGCCTTCATGGCGGCGTACATCATGGCGGTGTGGCGCACGTCGACCCGGATCAGGAGGCAGCCCTCCGCCGGCTGCGGGCCGCGTTCGGGTTCATCGAGGTTCTGGAAATCATCGACCATGAGGCGAGCGAGGACTTCGACCGCGACCAGGAACTGGAGGGCGAGGAGGACGACGACCAGGGGCCCTCCCACCGAGAGCGGGTAGGGTCAGCTCGCCGGCGGCTCCTCGACCCGCCGGAACACGACCCGCTCGTACTGATGTGGCAGGGGCCGGACCAGCTCATAGCCAGCGACCCAACGGGGATGGTCGACGGCTGCGTGGGCTTCCAGGTCCCATGGGAGGATCACCCTCCGTCGCAGCCGGCCAGGGGTCGAGTTTGGAGGCCTTGTGGGACCGGTCACTTTGGCGGATGCCGCTGGCCTTAGTGGTTTGAGTGCCCGAGGCTGCTGGGCGTACATGGGGTCGTTGTGGGGTAGGACACGGCATCGGTCGCCCCTAGTTTGCTCGATCCACTACTGACCCCGTCCGCCGCTAGCATAGCTCCCGATTCGGTTACTGAGACGATCAAGAAGTTTGGCTGTCTCGGGCAACTTACCGTAGGCGGCCAGCGGGAGGGCATCGTGTGTTCACGTACCGGTCTGGCCGCCCTGACCATCATCGTTCTTGTGACCGCGGCGGCGTGCAGCGCCAGCCCGGCCGGCCGCTCCGAGTCGTCGGCCGCACCGCCGACAGCGGGCTATCACGCCACTAGGATGGCTAGGATGGCGGCCGCCACAACCTCCCCCAAGCAGGTGCGAGCCCAGTTCGAGCAGCTCCTTGGGTTGCATGCGCTGCTGGCGGTGCGGCAGATGCGCAGCGTGATGGCGGCAGCGCCGGCCTTCGGTCAGGCCGCTGGGGTGTCGTTGCAGGCGAACACCGACGGGCTGGGCAGGCTCGTCGCCTCGGCCTACGGCGGCGCCAACGCCGACCGCTTCACCCAGCTGTGGCAGCGTCACCTTGTGGATTTGATGTCGTATGCCAAGGCCGTGGCCGGCAAGGACGCCTCGGCCAAGCAGCAAGCGCGGGTGGCCTTGTTGGCCGACGCCGACGCCTATGGGTCCTGGCTCCAGGAGGCGAGCAAGGGCCGGGTCCGTGCGCGCGACGCGGCGGCCGCGGTGCGGATGCATGTCCAGGAGCTGATGGAGCAGGCCGACGCTTCTGCGGCCCGGGACTATGGGCAGGCCTACCGGATCGAACGGGAAGCCTACGAGCACATGTTCACCGCCGGCGCTGCCCTAGCCAAGGCCAGCCTGACCCCCGAGGTCGCGGTCGGCCTGGACACACCGCCGGAGAGGCTGCGATCGGCCTTCGCCATGCTGCTGGGCGAGCACATGGAGCTGATCGTCGACGCCCAGCGGGCCACCTTCGCCGGAGCGCCCGAGTTCGACGCGGCCGCCGCCCAGGTCAACGCCAACACCGCCACCCTGGCCAAGGCGCTCGGCGGGATCGTCGGGCCGAAGAGGGCGGCCGAGTTCCAGCGCGCCTGGGCCAACCACGTCGAGGGGCTGATGGCCTACACGACCGCGGCGGCGAAGAACGACGAGGCGGGCAAGGCGGTGGCCAAGGAGAACCTGGACGGGTTCGCCGAGCGGCTGGCCCTCTATTTCAGCGACATCGTCAAGAACGTGCTCGCCACCGGTCCGCTCACCCAGGCCATCACCGCCCACGATCAGCACCTGATCGACCAGGTCGACGCGTACGCAGCTAAGGACTACCCCAAGGCACAGGAGATGGAGCTGGAGGGGTACCAGCAGATGCTGGGCGTGGCCAACACGCTGACGGATGCGATCCAGCGGACGGTGCAGCCCAAGCTGCCGGTCGGGGGGTCCAAGACCGGCGGCGGCGGAATGGCGTGCCGGCGGCAATGACCAACCAAAGCGTCGGCTGGCGGCCGATGCGGCTGCGTTGGCGCTGCTGCTCGGCTGCTCGGAGGCTCGCACAGGCCACCCCGCGCCATCCCGGGGGCTAGCTCCCCAACACAGGAGCGGGCAGTCGGCGGGGTCGACGCCGTTCGCGGCTTCCACTCGGTGCGGGGTTGCCGGGTGATTCCCCTTGCCGTCCGGTCTGCATCCCAGCACGGAATGGGTCACGTCGTTGGTTCAGTTCGAGTGTGCTTGGGGCTGACAGGATCTGCGGGATTGAGGTTCTTATCGGTATGGCGTGGCATGCTTCCCGGCATGACCACACTCAACCCGTTTCCGTCCTGATCGAGCGGGGGCGCAAAAGGGTCGCCCCGGCGCCGTCTGGTCGGCGGGTCGCGACGCGTCCGACGACAAGGAAGGATCCACCGTGACTCCACAGATGCCAAGTCGGCTGCATGGCAGCTTCAAGGCCAGCCTGGCTTCTCAGATCAACAGGGCGTTGGTCGCGATCCTGCTCTCGGCGGTTGCAGTGGTTATGCCCGGCTGGACCCGGCCGGTGTCGGCCGCACCTGGCTCCGGGGACTACATCGTCACGCTCACCGACGGCATCGATGCCAAGACCTTTGCTGCGGCCGCTGATGCCCGCAGCGGGGTGGAGGTCCTCCAGGTGTACTCGATGGCGCTCAGGGCCTTTCATGCGCGGCTCACGCCGGCGGCCAAGGCGCAACTGGCCCAGGATCCTGGAGTGCGGTTCGTCTCCCCGAACCGGACCTTCAAGGCCCTTGCCCAAGTCCTGCCGACCGGGGTGGACCGGATCGAAGGCGACCTGTCCACGGTGTACACGACTGGTTCCTCGGTCTCCACGCCGGTGGCGGTGCTCGACACCGGCGTCACCCCCGACCCTGACCTGAACGTCCAAGCTGTCGGTCAGAATTGCCTGGGCGGGGTGGGCTGGTCTGACCCGAACGGCCACGGCACTCACATCGCCGGGATCATCGGCGCCAGAAACAACGCCGATGGGGTGGTCGGGGTGGCCCCGGGGGCGCCGATCTACCCGGTCCAGGTCTTGAACCGGTCGGCGAACGGCTCGGATGCCAGCATCTTGTGCGGCATCGAATGGATGGCCACGGTAGGCAAGGCGCTGGGAGTCAGGGTGGCGAACCTGTCGGCCGGGACCTTCGGCGGCGATGATGGCCACTGCGGGCTGACCAATGGCGACCCGATCCACCTGGCGATCTGTGGCGCCACCGCTGCCGGTGTCCTGTTCGTGGTCGCGGCCGGCAATGACGGCGGGGCGATCACCTTCACCGTCCCGGCCAGCTACGATGAGGTCCTGACCGCCACCTGGATGACCGACTACAACGGCAGCCCCTCCACCGTCGCCCCGCCAGCCGGCTGCAACCTGGGCCCCGACGACCGGGCGTCGGCCAACTCCAGCTGGGCCTACGACCAGGACCAGCAGCACCTGCTGGCGGCTCCGGGCAGTTGCATCACCAGCACCTCCAACACCGGCGGCACCGTGGTGATGTCGGGCTCCAGCATGGCCGCCCCCCATGTCGCCGGCACGGTGGCATTGTGTCTGGACCGGGGGGTGTGCAGCGGCACCCCGGCCGAGATCATGCAACAGGTCCGCGCGGATGCGGCCGCCCGCCCCGCCACCGATGGGTTCGACGGCGACCCGTACCGGCCCATCCTGGCCCAAGGCAGCGGGATCACCCAGCACTACGGCTACCTCGTCTACGCCGGCGGCTACTGAACCGCTCCACCATAGGCGGCACCGCAGGGTCTCTACTCCAGAGTTGGAGTGACGCTCTCAGTAGCGGGGCTTTCTCGTTGAGCAGCATCGGAGGGGGCCAGGGGGCTTGGTGGCCGCCAGCGAGAAGTCGGACGTCACCCGGTCGGCAGACGTTTGGGGATGGACAGCGCGTCGTGCATTGGTCAGAGTTTCGCGGGCACGAAGAGAGCACGTACAGAATTTGCGGCCGACGGTCGGTGGCGACTAGACGGCTACCGCAAAGCTGGGTGAGGATGGGTGCCATTCACCTCATCCTTGTGCCATTCACGGATCGGCACGACCAGCGCAAAGGGCTGCATAGCATGGCCCTCGGCTGTCGATCTCTGATAAGGATGAGGTCCCGTGCATCTGAGGTGCCCCTCCCCAGCTGTGTCCGGGCTGGCGGGTGCGGATGGCTTCCACCAGACTTTCACTGTGATCCCGGGCATCAAGTACGCCACCAGCGGGGACCTCGAGATCGCCTACCAGGTCGTCGGAGAGGGCTCCGTTGATGTCGTGTTCGCGTTCGACTGGGCGGGGAACATTGAGCTGGCGTGGGAGAACCCCCAGACCGAACGGTTCCTGCGCCGGTTCGCAAGCTACGGGCGGTTGATCTTCTTCGACATGCGCGGGGTCGGGTTGTCAGACCCGGTCGAGGACCTACCGCCCCTGGAGGAATGGATGGACGACGTCCGCACGGTCATGGATGCGGTCGGCGGCACTGTTGCATTGAGCCGGAATGTGCGGGGAAGCCCACCAAAGTGGAGGCTCTCCTTGATAGAAGGGCGCCGAGAAAGGGTCGAACCACTCGACCGTGCCCATGATCTGTCGTCTTTGGGCGGCGAAGTGGAGGCAGCGGTCCGGGGAGGAGTTGGCGCAGCAGCATCGTCGCGAACAGCGTGGCGGCCAGCAGCACGGGAAGGTACAGGGTCTCGCTGAACTGGGGCACGTCGGTCTCATACTCCAGCACCGGCACGGCCGCGCCGCCCAGCAGCAGCGCCCCCAGCCCCGTCAGGATCCACCGGGGGGTGTCAGGCTGGGCACCGGTGAGGAAGCCCACCAGCAGCGCCAGGCTGCCGAAGATGGCCAGCATGTGCGGCGGGCTCCACAGCACCGCGTCACGGCCGAAGG
>DATENJ010000718.1:0-3353 GCA_035275125.1 Actinomycetes bacterium
CGTCCCCACGGTGCCGAGGGAGTGCCGGGCCGAGCACGGCTGGGTGTACCGGCCCCGCCGACTCGACGGGATCTCGGCGCCGACCCTCCTGCTGACCGGCTCACAGAGCCCGGCCATGCTGCGGGAGGCGACCGACCGGGCGGCGGCGGCCATCCCCGGCGCCCGGACCCGGGTCCTCGACGGACATGGCCATCTCGCCGCCCACACCGACCCGGCCATGGTCGCCGCCGTCATCCGGCGGTTCGCCCTGCCGTGACCCCGCCTCAGCGGCTGAGCCGCTGCCAGCGGTGGACGGCCAGGGGAAGGAACACGGCCAGGATGGCCAGGGGCCACAGCACCGCCAGCAGCAGGGCGTGCTGGTCGGCCCAGGAGACGCCGCCCAGGCCGGGGTTGCCGAACAGCTCGCGGGTCGCGGTGATGGTGGCCGACAGCGGGTTCCACTCGGCCACGACGGCGAGCCAGCCCGGCATGGTCGCGGTGGGGGCGATGGCGTTGCTGAGGAAGCCGAGCGGCCAGACAAGGATCTGCACCGCCACGACCGCCTCCGGGTTCCCGACCAGCAGGCCGAGGTAGACGCCGACCCAGATCAGCGCGAACCGGAGCAGCAGCAACAGCCCGACCGCGGCCAGCGTGTCGGCGGCGCTCCCGTGCCAGCCCCAGCCGACCAGCAGCCCGCAGGCCAGCAGCACGGCCAGGCCGAGGACCGAGTTCGCCATGTCGGCGAGGGCGCGGCCGGCGACCACCGCCGAGCGGGCCATGGGCATGGCCCGGAACCGGTCGGTGACGCCCCTGGCCGCGTCGGTGGTGACCGCGACCATGGTCGCCTCGACCCCGAACAGCATGCTGAGGGCGAACATGCCCGGCAGCAGGAACTCCCGGTAGCTCCCGCCGCCCGGCACCGTCATGGCCCCGCCGAAGAGGTAGCCGAACAGCAGGACCACCATCACCATGAAGAGCAGGTTCACGATCAGCGTGCCCGGCTGGCGGGCCCAGTGGGCCACGTCGCGGCCGGTCACGGTCCAGGCATCGGCCGCCGCCCAGCGCAACCGCTGGGCCGCCGTCGTCGGCATGGGCGGGGTCTCCAACCGATCGGCGGTCTGGACGGTCATGCCGTCACCTCCTGCCGGCGGGCCAGCTCGGCCGCCTCGGTGTCGTGGCCGGTGAGATGCAGGAACACCTCGTCGAGGGTGGGACGGCGCAGGGCGATGTCCTCGACGACGACGCCGCCCGCGTCCAGCTCCCGCGCGGCCTCGGTGAGCGCGGCCACCCGGTCATGGACGGGCGCGCTGACCCTGCGGGTGTCGGGATCGACCTCGGGCTCGGCCCCGGCCACCCGCGCCACCGTGGCGACCGTGGCGGCCAGCTGGTCGGCCCGCGAGGCGACCACGTCGATCCGGTCGCCGCCCAGCCTGGACTTGAGCTGGTCGGGCGACCCCTCGGCGATCACCCGGCCCTGGTCGAGCACCGAGACCCGGTCGGCCAGCTGGTCGGCCTCGTCCAGGTACTGGGTGGTCAGCAGCACGGTGGTGCCGCCGGCGACCAGCGCCCGGACCGACGCCCAGACCTCGTTGCGGCCCCGCGGGTCGAGCCCGGTGGTCGGCTCGTCCAGGAACAGCACCGGCGGGGCCAGGATCAGGCTGGCCGCCAGGTCGAGCCGGCGGCGCATCCCGCCCGAGTACTGCTTGACCGGCTTGGCGCCCGTCCCGGCCAACCCGAACCGCTCCAGCAGCTCGTCGGCCCGGCGCTGGGCCAGCCTGGCCCCCAGGTGGTGGAGCCGGCCGAACAGGACCAGGTTCTGGCGGCCGCTGAGCACCTCGTCGACGGCGGTGCGCTGGCCCAGCAGCCCGATGTGATAGCGGACAGAGGCCGCCTGGCCGACGACGTCGTAGCCGGCCACAAGGGCCCGGCCGCCGTCGGGCCGAAGCAGGGTGGTCAGGATCCGCACGGCCGTTGTCTTGCCGGCCCCGTTGGGGCCGAGCAGGCCGCACACCGTGCCCTCTGGCACGGCCAGGTCGAAGCCGTCGAGGGCGCTGTCCTGGCCGTAGCGCTTGCGCAGCCCCTCGGCCAGGACGGGTAGCGTTGCCATGAGCACCACCTGACTCGATACACTGTACGGAGTTAGTGGCCAACCATACCGTACGGCATACGGAGTTGCAAGCATGACGACCGACTACAGCGGCTCGGGCGACCCGGCACGGAGCCTGCCGCTGCTCTGGCGGGACCAGAAACGTCCGACCAGGGGACCGCGGCCCGGCCTGAGCGTCGACCAGGTCGTGGTCGCGGCCATCGAGCTGGCCGACGCCGACGGGCTGGCCGCCCTGTCCATGCGCCGGGTCGCCGACCGGCTCGGGGTGGGCACGATGTCGCTCTACACCTACGTGCCCGGCAAGGCCGAGCTCCTCGACCTCATGCTGGACGCGGTGCTGGCCGAGGAGGCCAGGCTGGGCGCCGACGCCGGCTGGCGGGCCGGGCTGGAGCTGCGGGCCCGCGAGGACTGGGCGCTGTACCACCGGCACCCGTGGATCCTGCAGATCTCCCCTGGCCGGGCCCTGCTCGGGCCCAACGAGACCGCACTGTTCGAGGCCACCCTGCGCGCGGTCGAGGGGATCGGCCTCAGCGGCGCCGAGATGGTGCTGGTGGTCAGCCTGGTCGCCGAGTACACCAGGGGCGCGGCCCAGAGCGCGGTCGGCGCCGCCCAAGCCGAGCGGCGCACCGGCATCTCCGACGAGCAGTGGTGGAAGGCCAGGGAGCCGCTGTTCGACAAGTACTTCGACCCGGCGCGCTTCCCGACCGTCACCCGGGTGGCCGAGTCGGGGGCGTTCGAGCAGCCGGCCACCGACGAGGAGTACACCGTGGCCGTGGCCCGCGAGAGCTTCGAGTTCGGCCTGCCCCGGGTCCTGGACGGGATCGAGGCGTTCGTGGCCGCCCGCGCCGCCGAGCCGCCCGCAGGGGCCGAGGGCGGCTAGCGGCCCCGGGTGTCAAGGGTGTGGAAGGCCTCGGCGTACTGGAGGCCGGCCCCGGCGCCGATGGCCGCGTTCCAGGTGCGGATCCGCCGCTCCAGGTCGGCGTGGTCGGTGATCTGGCTGGCATGGGCCCGCAGCGAGGCGAGCTTGGCCTCCATGGCCGCGGTCACCTCGACCAGCTCGTCGGGGGCGTCGGTGCCGAACAGCAGCACCGTGTGGGGCCGGTGGGCGGCCAGCCCCTCGGCCGCCAGGGCTGGGGCGTAGAGCGGGTCGCGGGCCGCGACCACGCCGTCGACGGTGAGCAGGCCGGCGGCCCGGTGGTCGGGGTGGAGCAGGGAACGGCGCCACGGGTCGTGGCCGATGACCACGTCCGGGCGCACGACCCGGACC
>DATENJ010000719.1:0-3995 GCA_035275125.1 Actinomycetes bacterium
TTCCGGCGCCTGGCCCTCGACCCACACTTCCAGACCACGCCGCTCCCGCCCACCTCGACCACCCGGCCGACCCCGACCACCAAGCCGACGTCGACCACCAAGCCGCCCGCCTCGACCACCCCGCCGACAAGCTCGCCGGGCTCCGGCGGGGGGTCGCCCGGGCCGGCCGGCTTCACCGGGGCCATGGCCCCGAACTCGGGGGCGCTCTGGGGCACCAGCAAGTTCGACAAGAGCTGGGAAGCCCAGATGGGGCGGAAGTTCGACATCGTCCACGTCTACCACCAGTGGAGCCAGAACTTCCCGACCGCCGAGGAGCGCAACCTGGCCGCCGAGGGCCGGCTGCTGCTGATCAACTGGAAGTCGCCCGGCTCCTGGCCGGCGGTGGCCAACGGCAGCCAGGACGCCCAGATCAACGCCACGGCCACCCGGCTCAAGGCCTTCGGCCGCAAGACGTTCCTGGCCTTCCACCACGAGCCCGAGAACGACATCCCCGGCGCCGGCCAGCCGGCCGACTACGCCAGGGCGTTCCGCCACGTTGTCGACGTGTTCAACCGGGTCGGGGCCGACAACGTCCTGTTCGTCTGGAACATGATGGGGTTCGTCGGCGGGAACGCCGACATCTACCCGACCCTGTACCCGGGCGACGCCTATGTCGACTGGATCGCGTACGACCCCTACAACTGGTACGGCTGCAAGGCGGGCCACAAGTACCGCTCGTTCGCCCAGATCACCAAGCCGTTCTACGACTGGACGGCCGCCCACGCCCCCAGCAAGCCGCTGATGCTGGCCGAGTACGGGCTGCGGGAGCAGCCGGCGGGAGCGCCGAGCAAGGCCGCGTGGCTCCGCGACTCGCTGGTCCAGCTCAAGACCACCCGGACCCGGATCAAGGCGCTGGTCTACTTCAACAACCTGCACACCTGCGACTGGCGGATCACCAGCTCGAGCTCCTCGGTGGCCGCCTACCGGGACATCGGCAACGACGGCTTCCTCAACCGTTTGCACTAGGTTGCAGTAGCCACTCTTGACGTACCGCTTGGGCATCCGAGCGCATATCCTGCTCGGGTGCCCGAGCCTACCGACGAGCTGAGCTCGACCGGGGCGGCGCCGCCGGCCCCGGCTCCCCGGCGGTCCGGCCTGCCCGAGGGCTGGCCGGTCCTCGCCCTGTTCGGCGGCTTCCCGATCTGGTGGGCGCTCGGCCTTTCGGCGGTCATCTGCATCCTGTTCGCCGTCCCCATGCTGGCCTGGCTGCTGGCCAGGGGCCGGGTGCGGGTCCCCAAGGGCTTCGGGCTGTGGCTGGCCTTCCTGTTCTGGATGCTGCTCTCGGCGACCCAGCTCGACGAGGCCAGACGCTGGTACGCCTTCTCCTACCGGGGCGTGCTGTACCTGTCGATGACGGTCATGTTCGTCTACGTCTACAACCTTCCCCGGACGGCCATGCCGACCCGGAGGATCGTGCTCGCCCTCGCCCTGTTCTGGGCGGCGGTGATCGGCTTCGGGTTCGCCGCCCTGGCCGCCCCCAACTTCCAGCTCACCACCCCGGTCTCCCTGCTCCTGCCCCCCGAGGTGGCCAGCAGCCCGTACGCCCAGGACCTGTTCAGCCCCAAGCTGGCCCAGGTCCAGACCTTCATCGGCTACGCCCTGACCCGGCCGGCGGCCCCGTTCACCTACACCAACGAATGGGGCGGCGCGGTCGGGCTGCTGACCCCGATGGCCCTGGCCGCCATCGGCCTGGTCCGCTCCTACCTGGTCCGCAACGCCATCCGGCTGCTGCTGGTCGCCTCCCTGGTCCCGATCGTGATCTCGGCCAACCGCGGCCTGTGGGTCGGCCTGGCCGCCGGGCTGGTGTACGCCGCCATCAGGGTGGCCCTGCGCGGCAACGCCAGGGCCCTTGTCGCCATCGTCGGGTTCCTCGCCCTGGTCGCCGGCCTGGTCCTGCTCACGCCACTGGACAGGTACGTCACCGACCGGCTGGCCCACCAGCACAGCAACGAGCGCCGCGAGAGCCTGGCCGACCAGGCGGTCGCGGGAGCGCTGGAGCGGCCCCTGCTCGGCTACGGCGGGCCCCGGGAGTCGGCCGAGACGCCCAACGCCCCCGACATCGGCACCCACGGCCAGGTCTACCTGGTGATCTTCTCCCACGGCGTGCCCGGCCTTGCCTTTTTCCTCGGGTGGTGGCTGTGGGTGCTGTGGAGCTCCCGCCGGGCGGCCACCGGTCCACCCCTGTGGTGCCACGTGATGCTGCTCATCGGGGTGCTCGAGTTCCTCTACTACGACATGATGCCGACCCAGCTCCACCTGATGATGGTGGTGGCCGCGGTGGCCTGGCGCGACCGGGAGGCTCAAGCCGCCGCCAGCGGGCGCCGATCCGGAACTGAGACCCGGGAGACAGTGGGCGACCACATGAGCCAAGTCAGATGACCCAAGCCAGCGGGGCCACCAAGCTGGCCCGCAGAGCCGCGCGCTGGAGCGCCCAGGCGTACGCGCGGCCGACGGCCGGGCTGCGGCTGCTGCCCGACTACCTGATCATCGGCGCCCAGCGGGCCGGCACGACCTCGCTGCACCGCTACCTGGTCCAGCACCCCGGGGTCAGGACGACCCTGCGGACCAAGGGCGTGCACTTCTTCGACACCGGCTACGGCCGGGGCATGTCCTGGTACGCCTCGCGCTTCCCGACCAGGCTGACCGCCTGGTCGGTCGCCCGGCGGCACGGGGTCGAGCTGCGCACCGGCGAGGCCAGCCCCTACTACCTGTTCCACCCCCACGTCCCCGCCCGGGTGGCCGAGCACCTGCCCCAGGTCAAGCTGATCGCGCTGCTCCGCGACCCGGTCGGGCGGGCCTACTCCCACTACCAGCACGAGGTCGCCCGCGGCTTCGAGACGCTGTCGTTCGAGGAGGCGATCGAGGCCGAGCCGGCCCGCCTGGCCGCCGAGACCGAGCGCATGCTGGCCGAGCCGCTCTACAACAGCTTCGCCCACCAGCACCACTCGTACCTGGCCAGGGGCCGCTACCACGAGCAGCTGGAGCGCTGGCGGGCGCTGTTCGACGACCGCCAGCTACTGGTGCTGTCGAGCGAGCGCTTCTTCAGCGACCCGGAGCGGACCTTCGCCCAGGTGCTCGACTTCCTCGAGCTGCCGCCGTTCACCCCCGACGGCTTCGAGAAGCACAACGGCTACGACTACCGGAAGATGGGCGACGAGGTCCACGCCCGGCTGGCCGAGCACTACCGCGAGCCCAACCGGCGGCTGTACGCGTCGCTCGGCGACGACCTCGGCTGGACCGCCTAATCCGCTGATGGAGACCGCTGCCGCGCCGGCCACCGGTGACGACGCCGCCCGGCGCGACCTGACCACCCTGGCCAGGGGCGGGGCCCTCAACCTGGTCGGCGCCGCCGTCACCGGGCTGTGCAACTTCGCCCTGCTGGTCGTGGTGGCCAGGGGCCTGCGGGCCCAGGGCACCGGCGCCTTCTACGAGGCGGTGGCCCTGTTCCTCATCCTGTCCAGCGCCGCCACCCTCGGCGCCGACGTCGGGCTGTCGCGGATGGTGCCGCGCTACCGCGCCCTTGGCCGGGTCCGCGACCTGCGCCGTGGCCTGCAGGCCAGCCTCTGGCCGGTCGCGGCCACCGGCCTGCTCCTCGGCGGCCTGGCCTACGGGTTCGCGCCCGAGCTGGCCGACGCCTTCTCCCGGCACGGTGAGACCGCCCAGCTGACCGACTTCATCCGCACCTTCGCGGTGTTCGTCCCCGTCTCGGCGCTGTCGCTGACGGTGTTCGCGGCCACCCGGGGCTTCGGGACCATGCGCCCGACGGTCTACCTGGACAAGATCGCCCGCCCGGCCCTCCAGCCGGTGGCGGTCCTCCTGGCCATCGTCGCCGGGGCCGGGAGCAGCCTGATCGCGCTGGCCTACCTGGGGCCGTACGTCCCGGTGGTGGCGGCCGGGCTGGCCTGGCTGGCGGTGCTGCTGCGCCGGGCCGAGCGGCCCCGGGACGGCGCGCCCGA
>DATENJ010000720.1:0-5882 GCA_035275125.1 Actinomycetes bacterium
AGCTGGAGCCGGCGGGGCTGGTCGCGACCGTCGACGGCGCGGGAGCCGAGGCGTTCCTTGACCCCGACCTGGCCGCCAGGGGCGTCATCCTGACCGACCTGGCCACGGCCGTGCGCGAGCACGCCGGCCTGGTCGAGCCCCGCCTGATGACCTCGGCGGCGCCGTTCGCCGAGGACTGGTTCCTGGCCCTGCACGCCACCGTGATGACCGCCGGGGCGTTCCTGTACGTGCCGAAGGGGGTCGAGGTGACCGTCCCGGTCGGGGTGCTGCAGCGGCGCACCACCGGCGGGGCGACCTTCGCCCACACCCTGGTCGTGGTCGAGCCCGAGGCCTCCCTGACCCTGGTCCAACAGCACGGGTCGCCCGAGACCCTCGACGGCCGGGCCTTCCACCACGGCGTCACCGAGCTGCTGGTCGGCGAGCGGGCCAGCGTCCAGTACCTGTCGCTCCAGGAGTGGGGCAGCGAGCAGGTCAACCACTTCGCCGTCCAGCGGGCAATGGTCGGCCGCCAGGCCCGGTTCCGTTCCTTCGTGGTCACCCTTGGCGGCGGGGTGGTGCGGGTGTCGCCAGAGGTCGTGCTGGGCGAGGGGGCCGAGGCCGAGCTGCTCGGGGCCGTGTTCGCCGACGCCGGCCAGCGGTTCGAGCACCGGGCCAACGTCACCCACGCCGAGCCCCACGCCCGCTCCAGCCTCCTCTACAAGGCCGGGCTGCTGGGCGGGTCGCGCAACATCTTCAACGGCAACCTGATCATCAGCCCTGGGGCCCGCGGCACCGACGCCGGCCAGACCATGCGCAACCTGGTCCTGTCCCGCGACGCCCACGCCGAGGCCAACCCGTTCCTGGAGATCCTCAACTCCGACGTCAAGGCGGCCCACGCCGCCGCCACCGGCCGGGTCGACGACCTCCACCTGTTCTACCTGGAGTCGCGGGGCATCCCGCGGCGGACGGCCCGGCGGCTGGTCGTGTTCGGGTTCTTCGAGGAGGTCCTGGCCCAGGTGACCGTGCCCGCGGTCCGGCGCCGCCTCGAGGCGGCCCTGGAGGCCGAGCTGGAAGCCGCCGCCGCCGCCCAGGAGGCCCAGGAGACGCGGGCTCAGGAGGCCCAGGAGACGCGGGCTCAGGAGGCCGGGTGATGCCGTTCGTGCGGCTGGCCGGGCTCTCGGAGCTCGAACCCGACCAGGGGCTCCGGGTCGAGCTCGGCGACGAGGAGGCGGTCGCCCTGGTCCTCGCCGGCGACGGTGGCGTCCACGCCGTGATCGACGTGTGCAGCCACGAGGACTACCCGCTGTCCGAGGGCTGGGTCGAGGACCACACCATCGAGTGCGCCCTGCACGGCAGCCGTTTCGACCTGCTCACCGGCCAGCCCGACAGCCCGCCGGCCGTGCGCCCGGTCCAGATCTTCCCGGTGCGGGTCGAGGGCGAGGACGTGCTCGTCGACCTGCCCGACGACTGGGCCAAGCTGGCCAGAGACCTGTGATGCGTTCCGAGGAGAGAGATGGCTGACACGACCCTGGTGATCGAGGACCTCCACGTCAACGTGGACGACAAGCAGATCCTGCGCGGCGTCGACCTGACGGTCGAGGCCGGGCGGGTCCATGCCCTGATGGGGCCCAACGGCTCCGGCAAGTCGACCCTGGCCTACGCCCTGGCCGGCCACCCCCGCTACAAGGTGACCGGGGGCAAGGTCACGTTCAAGGGCGAGGACGTCCTGGACATGACCGCCGACGAGCGCGCCCGGACCGGCATGTTCCTGGCCATGCAGTACCCGGTCGAGGTGCCAGGGGTGTCGGTGACCAACTTCCTGCGCACGGCCATGAACGCCGTCCGGGGCGAGGACGTCCCGGTGCGCGAGTTCGCCAAGGACCTGCGCGAGCAGATGCGCCTGCTCGACATGGACCCGAAGTTCGCCGAGCGCAACCTCAACGAGGGCTTCTCGGGCGGCGAGAAGAAGCGCCACGAGATCCTCCAGATGGCCCTGCTCCGCCCCGAGCTGGCCATCCTCGACGAGACCGACTCGGGCCTGGACGTCGACGCCCTGCGGGTCGTGGCCGAAGGCGTCAACCGGCTGCGCGGCCCCCAGCTCGGCGTCCTGCTGATCACCCACTACACCCGCATCCTGCGCTACATCTCGCCCGACGTGGTCCATGTGATGGTCGGCGGGCGGGTCGTGGAGACCGGCGGCCCCGAGCTGGCCGACCAGCTGGAGGCCCAGGGCTACGAGCGCTGGCGTGGCGACCCCGCCACCTGAGACCCGGTTCCAGGAGGCCCCGATGACGCCCTCGAACGCGCCGCTGGATGTGGCCGCCGTCCGCGGCGACTTCCCGATCCTGGAGCGCCGGGTCAACGGCCGGCCGCTCGTCTACCTGGACTCGGCCGCCACCAGCCAGAAGCCGCGGCAGGTCCTTGACGCCATGGACGACTACTACCGGCGGCACAACGCCAACGTGCACCGGGGTGTCCACACCCTGGCCGAGGAGGCCACCCACCTGTTCGAGGAGGCCCGCGGCAAGGTGGCCCGCTTCGTCGGCGCCTCCGAGCGGGCCACGGTGTTCACCAAGAACGTCAGCGAGGCCATCAACCTGGTCGCCTACGCCTGGGGGCTGCGCAACCTCCGCCAGGGCGACGAGATCCTGGTCACCGAGATGGAGCACCACTCCAACCTGGTGCCCTGGCAGCTGGTGGCACAGATGACCGGCGCCAAGCTGCGGGCCGTGCCGGTCACCGGGGACTACCTGCTCGACCTGGACGCCCTGGACGAGCTGCTGGGCGAGCGGACCCGGATGGTGGCCGTCTCGGCCATGTCGAACGTGCTCGGCACCGTCAACCCGGTGGCCGAGATCGCCAGGCGGGCCCATGCCGTCGGGGCGCTGGTCCTGGCCGACGCCGCCCAGGCCGTGCCCCACGCCGGGGTCCGGCTGGACGACCTTGGGGTCGACTTCCTCGGGTTCACCGGGCACAAGGCGCTCGGCCCTATGGGGGTCGGGGTGCTGGCCGCCCGCGAGGAGCTGCTGGACAGCATGGAGCCGTTCCTCGGCGGCGGCGAGATGATCAGCGACGTCGAGATCGACCGTTTCACGTGGAACACCATCCCTTGGCGGTTCGAGGCGGGAACACCCAACGTGGCCGAGGCCGTCGGGCTCGGGGCGGCGGTCGACTACCTCCAGGCACTGGGCATGGACCGGGTCCGGGCCCACGAGGTCGACGTCACCGGCTACGCCCTCAAGCGGCTGGGCGAGATCGACGGGCTGGTGGTCTATGGGCCGTCCGAGGTCGAGCACCGGGGCGGCATGGTCTCGTTCACCCTCGGCGACATCCACCCCCACGACGTCGCCCAGGTGCTTGACTCCGACGGGATCGCCGTCAGGGCCGGCCACCACTGCGCCAAGCCGCTGCTGCGGCGCCTCGGGGTCCAGGCCACCACCCGGGCCTCGTTCTACCTGTACTCGACCACCGACGAGGTCGACGCGCTGGTCGCCGGCCTCGAGCGGGTCAAGCGCTTCTTCGCCTAGGCAGGGATGACATGGGCCTCGACGACCTCTACCAGGAGATCATCCTCGACCACTACAAGAAGCCCCGGCACCCGGGGCGGCTCGAGGACGCCCAGGTCGAGGTGCACCACTACAACCCGGTGTGCGGCGACGAGCTGACGGTCGGGCTGCGGCTGGACGGCGACCGGGTCGCGGCCGTGGCCGTCGAGGGCAAGGGCTGCTCGATCTCCCAGGCGGCCGCGTCGGTGATGACCGAGCAGGTCCTCGGGCGGCCCCTGCCCGAGGCCCTGGACCAGGCCGAGGCGTTCCGCCGGCTGATGCACGGCGAGGACGAGCCGGACGAGGAATTGCTGGGGGACGGGATCGCGTTCAAGGGAGTGGCGCGCTACCCGGTCCGGGTCAAGTGCGCGCTCCTCGGGTGGATGGCGTTCAAGGACGCCGCCGCCCGCGCGGACACAGGAAGGGAAGGAACCTGATGGCCACTGAGGCCGACATCTTCGAGGCGATGAAGCAGGTCGAGGACCCGGAGCTGGGCGTCAACGTGGTCGACCTCGGGCTGGTCTACGGCGTCGACCAGGAGGACGAGGGCCGCAAGGTCCGCCTGGACATGACCCTGACCACGGTGGCCTGCCCGCTCACCGACATGATCGAGGGCGCGACCAACGCCGCCCTGATCGGCCTGGACGAGATCCAGGAGGTCGAGATCAACTGGGTCTGGTCGCCGCCCTGGGGGCCGGAACGGCTCACCGAGGACGGCAAGATGGCCCTGCGGGCCATGGGCTTCGCAATCTGACGGGTATCGAAGAGGGAACTGGACACTGATGGCACTTCCAGCATTGGTTGAACCGGCGGCCGAGCTGTCGCGGGACGAGATCGCCCGCTACTCCCGCCACCTGATCATCCCCGACGTGGCCATGGACGGGCAGAAGCGGCTCAAGAACTCCCGCGTCCTGCTCATCGGCGCCGGCGGCCTCGGCGCGCCCAACGCCATGTACCTGGCCGCGGCCGGGGTCGGGCACCTCGGCCTGGTCGACTTCGACGTGGTCGACGCGTCCAATCTTCAGCGGCAGGTGATCCACGGCACCTCCGACATCGGCCGGTCCAAGCTGGAGAGTGCCCGGGACAAGATCGTCGAGATCAACCCGTACGTGCAGGTCACCCTGCATGAGACCCGGCTCTCCTCGGAGAACGCCCGTGAGCTGATCCGCGACTACGACCTGGTGATCGACGGCTCGGACAACTTCCCGACCCGGTACCTGGTCAACGACGCCTGCGTGCTCGAGGGCAAGCCGTACGTGTGGGGCTCGATCTACCGCTTCGACGGCCAGGCCAGCGTGTTCTGGGCCGAGCACGGCCCCTGCTACCGCTGCCTGTACCCGGAGCCGCCGCCACCGGGCATGGTCCCGTCCTGCGCCGAGGGCGGCGTGCTGGGCGTGCTCTGCGCCACCCTCGGGTCGGTCCAGGCCAACGAGGCCATCAAGCTGCTCACCGGGATCGGCGACCCGCTGGTCGGCCGGCTGGTGATCTACGACGCCCTCGAGCTGTCCTTCAAGGACATCGCCGTCCGCAAGGACCCCGAGTGCGCCGTCTGCGGGAAGAACCCGACGGTCACCGAGCTGATCGACTACGAGGAGTTCTGCGGCGTGGTCTCCGACGAGGCCCAGCAGGCCGCCGCCGGCTCCACCCTGACCCCGGTCCAGCTCAAGGCGCTGCTCGACGACGGCCAGCAGCTCAAGCTGGTGGACGTCCGCGAGCCGGCCGAGTGGCAGATCAACCGCCTGCCCGGGGCGACCCTGATCCCGCTGGACAGCCTGCCCGACCACCTGGCCGAGCTGCCCCAGACCGAGCCGGTCGTCCTCTACTGCAAGTCCGGGGTCCGCTCGGCCGAGGCGCTGGCCCTCCTCAAGCAGTCTGGGTTCTCCACGGCCAGGCACCTCGGCGGCGGCATCACCGCCTGGGCCAAGACGGTGGATCCCGAGGTCCCGGTCTACTAGAGCCCGCGGTTCCCCAGGTTCGCGAGCCCGCCGGGGTAAGCTCGGTCGCGTTCCGGCCGATCCAGTCATCAGGATCGGACCTCGACGCGAACAAGGACGCCATCTCCCATGGGTTCAACCGGCCGGACCTCGCTCGCCCGCATCCTGCTCCTCCCTCTGCTGCTGTCCGTGCTCCCGGTAGCCGCCAGCGCCGCCCCCGCCGGGGCTGTGGACAACTGGAGGACGCCCCCGCCCGGTTCGGCTACCCTCCCAGTCAGGGGCCCCATACCAGCAGGGGCGGGCTCGTTCGTGCCCGCGCGGGCGCAGGCCGGGGCGGGCTCGTTGGCGCCCGGGCGGGTGCAGGCCGGGGTGGGATCGTTCGTGCCCGGGCGGGTGCTGGTCGGGTTCGAGGCCGGGACGGGGG
>DATENJ010000721.1:0-4895 GCA_035275125.1 Actinomycetes bacterium
CTCCGGCGCCGTTGACCGGACTGGCCCCCGCCTCCCGAGCCCTACACTACGCCCCGGAGGAGTGGCCGAGCGGCCGAAGGCAGCGACCTTGAAAGTCGCCGGACCCGAAAGGGCCCCGTGGGTTCGAATCCCACCTCCTCCGCGTCGCTGGTCCGCGCTGGGTCCGCCAGGGCGGCCGGCGACATCCGCTAGGGCGCCGTTCTCGTCTGATAGGATGTCAATTCGGTCAATCCATTCGCTAGCGAGTAGAACGCGCGGGGCACAGCTCATGGGTGACTCAATTCCGATCGTCGCAGACATACCGCAGGCTGATCCCCGCCTAGGCTTTGCCGAGTATGCTGAGGCGCTGTCTGACGCAATTCGTGGTGGCACCCCACCCCAGTTCACTATCGGCATCTACGGGCCATGGGGTAGCGGCAAGTCCTCTCTATTGAATGCCATCCATCGAGAACTTATCCAGGGAGAGGACGTGCTGCCCGTCTTCTTCGATGCCTGGCGCTACGAGCGATCTGAGTACATCGTGGTCCCGTTGCTGCACGCGATCTACAGCGAAACGCTGAAGCTGGAGGATAAACGGGTAGCGCAGTACTTCAAGCAGGCATTGACTTCACTCATCTACAGCCTCAACTTCAAGCTCGGGATCGTTGAGCTGGACCTGGAGAAATTCCGGAACTCGAACGAGGCTGTCAGCCTTGTGCCGCTCGACGACGCCTTTGCCAGGCCCTTTGATGATCTGCGTAAGGTGCCGCATGCGCTCGGGGACCGTCGAATTGTCGTCCTCATTGATGACCTCGACCGCTGCTCTCCCGAGAATGTGGTTGCGGTACTTGAGTCTATCAACCTTGTGATGGACATCCCCGGCTTCATTTTTGTTCTGGCCCTCGACTACGACGTACTTGTACGAGCGGTGTCGTATAAGTACCCGCACGTATCTGGGCACGTCCTCATCGAGAAGATGGTGCAGGTTCCCTTCCGCGTCCCACGGCTGGATCTCGACCCGGACACCTTCGCGCGGGAGCTGATACCGGACTGGTTCGGCCGGCAAGCCCGGCTCCCGAGGAGTTTCTTCCGCTATGCAATCGACATCTCTTCCCTTGCGCTTCAGTCCAACCCTCGTCAGATCAAGCGCTTCATCAACTCATTTCTGGTTCTTCGTCGTATCATCAGTCGGCGTGGCCAGGCTCCGAATGACATCCTGCTGGCCGCGCTGATCGGTCTCCAGCTTCGGTGGCCCGAGCAGTACCGAGAATTTTCTGATGCTGTGTATGCCGATGACGACAACCCCCAGAGATTGCTGGAAGGGGGCGAGGACGAACCCGCGCTCGGAGTATATGCCCAACGATTCTTCGGCGACCGTGCTTCCGGCCGTGAACTGAAGTCCTTGCTGCAGTTCACGGAAGCAGTTGCGGTTACAGAGGACGCAGCAGGCCAATCTGGGGTAAGCCAGGTACGAGAAAGAAATCGCGACGCCTTCATTGCACAGCTTGAGAAGCGTGGTTTCGCGAAGAGCTCTAGAAGTAATCGGCTCTACTATCACCCGACAGCGCCGGCGGTTCGTTTTGCAATCGGTAAGACACACATTAGGTTCGAGAAGCGCAAAGATGATGGCGGCTTCGAACTATGGGAATCCTACCTGATAACACGTGAGACAGAGGAAGCTCTGGCCGTGATCGATCAGCCCGACAGGCACTTCACCGACCGCCGGTAGGGGGAGGTTTCGATGGAGGAGCAGCGGCACTTCTGGCTGGATGTGGATGGCGGCGACACGGTCCAGTTCCTCGACCAGGTCTATCGGATGAAGGCTTCAGGCGCCCAGACCGGCGGCTCGTTCGGCCTGGTGGAGGTGTCGACACCCCAAGGGTCCGGGCCCCCGCCGCATGTTCACGAGCGCGAGGACGAGGCGTTCTACGTGCTGGAGGGAAGCTATGAGGTGACGGTGGGCGACGATCGGTTCGACGCCGGGGAGGGGTCCTTCATCTTCGCGCCTCGAGGGGTTCCTCACGGCTACGTGATCAAGGCGGCGCCGGCCAGACACCTCGGGTTCGTCTTCCCGAGCGGATGGGAGACGTTCTTCCACGATGTGGTCCGGGCGACGGGCGGCTCGGCCCCGGCTCCAGCGGTCATGGCTGAGTTGGCGAAGGAGCGCGGCGTCACGTTGCTCGGCCCGCCGCCTGCTCCGTGATGGTCAGCTGGGTGGGGCGAAGAACTCGAGCGCGATGCCGTCCGGGTCGCGGAAGCTCACGCCGGAGCCGTAGGGGCGGTCCTTGATCTCGCTGTGCTCGACGCCGAGCTCGTCGAGCCGCTGAGCCCAGCGCTCGAGCTCGGCCCGGTCGGCGCAGCCGAAGGCGACGTGGTCGAGGCCGATCCGGAGCTCGCTGAACGGCTCGTCGGGAGCGGGCTTGCTGTGCTGGTGCAGGCCGAGCAGGGTGGTGCCGAGCAGGTACACCGTGTGGTGGAACTCGGGGTCGGTGTCCTCGTCGAGCACCGGTTCGGCATCAAGGAGCGCCTCGTACCAGGGGACGCTGACCGACAGGTCGCGGACCGTAAGGGCAACGTGGGTGAGAGCGGGAAACTCGGCCATTGAGCTCCTTTCGGCAGGACCCGAACAGGCACGACGGCCCGATCCGATCCGGTGGCTGCTGACGGGGGTAAGTATCCATCAATCCCGGGAGCCCATCGCACGCGGGGGCGAGGCCACCTGGAGGCGATCAGCTCAGACGGCGTCGAGCTCCAGGGCGCGCAGCATCCGAGCGGTCGCGTCGCGCACGATCCGCCGCTCGTCGTCGGTCAGCTCCCCTGCCCGGTACTCCACGATCCACGCGATCCTCGGCAGGTCGTGGATCATCCACGGCGTGAGCCGCTCGCCGGACGCCACCATCGACTGCTGGTCGTGGGCGGCGAGCAGACTGCCGCAGGTCGGGCACCTCGGGGCGGGCGCTGTCATGGGCCAGAGTATGGTCCCCGCCTCGGCGCCAGTCCAACTCGCGGACGGGGCGTTTCAACGTCCAGGAACCGCCCGTTTCGTGCTCATGGGTTCACGGTGCCCAGGAGGAACGACCGGACCACCGTGTTGAACTCCGCTGGGGCTTCGATGGTGCAGACGTGGCCCGCGCCGGGGAGGACGACGAGGGTCGAGGCCGGGATCGAGGCTTCGAGGTCCCTGGCGACGGGGAGGGGGGCGCGGACGTCGGCGGCGCCGTAGACGAGCAGGGTCGGGACCGTGATGTGGGGGAGGACGTCGCGGAGGTCCTCGGCCGACGCGTTGGCCATGGCGCGGAAGCCGGCCGGCTGGAACGCGCGCATGCTGGCCCCGAACGCCTCGACGGACTCCGGTGGGGTTCCTTCGGAGAACATCGTCGGGAGGAGGGTGCCGACGAACTCGTCTGGGGAGAGGCCGGCCAGGATGTGGGCTTGGCGAAGGCGCTGGGCGGCGGCCTCCGCCGGAAGGGACCCACCCCAGCCGGCGTAGGCCGAGGCGAGGACCAGAGACCTCGGGACGCTGGGGTGGCGGCGGTAGAGCTCCAAGGCGAGGGCGCCGCCGAAGGAGATCCCGGCGACGTGGGGGGCGTCCAGCCCGAGCCGGGCGATGAAGCCGGCCAGGGCGTCGGCGTAGCCGGCCATGCCGAACGACTCCGGGGGGTCGGACGAGCCTCCGGCCCCGGGGGCGTTCCAGGCGATCAGGGTGAAGTCGTCGCCGAGGCCGTCGAGCTGGTGCCGCCAGGTCGCTGGGCCGTCGCCGACGTAGCCGTGGAGGAGGACGACCGGGGGGCCGGAGCCGACGCGTTCGTAGGTGATCTGGAGCCCGTCGACCTCGATCTCCCGCACCCAGCGGCTACTTGCTCGGCTGGATGAGGTCGGTGCTCAGGTACGGCTGGAGGGCGTCCGGGACCCGGACCGACCCGTCGGGCTGCTGGTGGTTCTCGAGCAGGGCGACGATGGTTCGGCCGACGGCCACGGCGGTGCCGTTGAGGGTGTGCGGCGGCCGGTTCCCCTCGGGCTCTCTGACCCGGCAGCCGATGCGGCGGGCCTGGTAGTCGGTGCAGTTCGAGGTCGAGGTGAGCTCCCGGTAGGTGCCCTGGGAGGGGATCCAGGCCTCGCAGTCGAACTTGCGGGCCGCCGAGCCGCCGAGGTCGCCGGCGGCGATGTCGACCACCCGGTACGGCAGCTCCAGGGCCTGGAGGATCTCCTCCTCGCGGGCCAGCAGCAGCTCGTGCTCGGTGGCCGAGGCCTCGGGGAGCACGAACGACACCATCTCGACCTTGTCGAACTGGTGGACCCGGAAGATCCCCCGGGTGTCCTTGCCGTACGAGCCGGCCTCGCGGCGGAAGCAGGTCGAGAGGCCGGCGTAGCGCAGCGGCAGGGCGCCCGGGTCGAGCAGCTCGTCGCTGTGGTAGGCGACCAGCGGCACCTCGGAGGTGCCGGTCAGGTACAGGTCGTCGTCGGCGGTGCGGAAGATCTGCTGCTCGTCGGTTGGCAGGAACCCGGTCCCGAACATCGCCTCCCGCCGGACCAGCACCGGGGGGATCATGGGCACGAACCCGGCGGCGGTGAGGCGGTCCATGGCGAACCGGACCAGGGCGAACTCGAGCAGCGCCCCCGGGCCGAGCAGGTAGCCGAAGCGGGCCCCCGAGACCTTGGCCGCCCGGACGGTGTCGATCGCGCCCAGCAGCTCGCCCAGCTCCAGGTGGTCGCGGACCTCGAAGTCGAAGGCCCTCGGGGTGCCGACCCGACGCAGCTCGACCGAGTCCTCCTCGCCGCCGGCCGGGGTCGCCGGGTCGGGCAGGTTGGGCATGCGGGCCTGGACCTCGGCCAGCTCGGCATCGGCGGCGCGCAGGCGGGCCTCGGCCTCGTTGAGCCGGTCGGACAGCCCCTTGAGGCCGGCCAGGACCTGCTCG
>DATENJ010000722.1:0-6513 GCA_035275125.1 Actinomycetes bacterium
CGACGACCACCGTCTGCGCCGCCATGGCCGGCTAGGCGTTCCGGTCGGTGACGTGGTCGGCCAGCGCCGCCAGGACCTCCCGGGCCGGCTCGGCGATCCCGTCGGCCGCGGCCAGGGCGTCCTTGGCCTGGGCGAGGAGCACGGCGATGCGGGCCTCGGTGGCCTCGACGGCGCCGCAGCCGGCGATCAGCCGGCGCAGCTCGGCGACCTCCTCCTCGGACAGCTTGGCGTTGCCGAGAGCGCCCTCCAGCAGCTGCCGCTCGGCCCGGCCGGCACGCTGGCGGGCCAGCAGGACCAGGTAGGTCTCCTTGCCCTCCCGCAGGTCGTCCCCGGCCGGCTTGCCGGTCACCTCGGGGGCGCCGAACACCCCGAGGATGTCGTCGCGGAGCTGGAACGCCTCGCCGAGGGGCAGCCCGTAGGCCGAGTAGGCCCCGGTCAGGCCGGGCGCGCCGGCGGCCAGGGCGTGGCCAAGGTGCAGCGGCCGCTCGATGGTGTACTTGCCCGACTTGTAGGTCAGGACCCGGCGGACGGCGGCCTCGTCGGGGGCGCCCCGGCGGGCCTCGACCAGGTCCAGGTACTGGCCGCCCATCAGCTCCGAGCGCAGCCGGTTGAAGACCCGCAGGGCGGCGGCCAGCCGGTCGTCGGGCAGGCCGGCCTCGGCCAGGGCGACGTCGGCCCAGGTGAAGGCCAGGTCGCCCATGAGCATGGCCGCGCCCTCGCCGAAGGCGGCCGGGTCGCCCCGCCAGGCCAGGCCCCGATGCAGGCCGGCGAAGCCGACGTGCATCGCCGGGCGGCCCCGCCGGACCTCCGAGCCGTCCATGATGTCGTCGTGGATGAGGGCGCAGACGTGCAGCAGCTCGACCGAACAGGAGGCCCGGATGGCGGCGTCGGCCTCCGGGCCGTCGGCGGCGCCCCCAGCTCCCCGGTAGCCCCAGTACACGAACGCGGGCCGCAGCCGCTTGCCCCCCTCGAGGGCGAAGCGGGACAGGGCGTCGGTGACGGGGCCGTTGTCGCTCCCCAGGAAGCCGAGGGCCGACAGCTCCTGGTCGAGCAGGGCGGCCAGGGCCCGGTCGACCCGGGCGCGGACGTCCTCGGCGTCCAGGGGGGACGCCGGGACGGGCTGGGGGGCCTCGGTCACCTGGCTGGGGCTTCCTCTGGGGCTGGTCAAGGTCGTCATGCATGCTTCTTCGATGCCAGCATCCTAGTCGGATGCACCTTCTAGCGCCCCGGCGCGTCACAGTGTCCAGGTAGCCTGCTCGCCATGAGAACCCGGGTGCGGCCGACCGGTGAGGTGATCGCCGGCGGGCGGCCGCTGGAGCCGGGCGAGGCCGACGGGCTGGGGATCCTCCACGCCGACCTGGACGCCTTCTACGCCAGCGTCGAGGTGCAGAAGGACCCCTCCCTGCGGGGCCGCCCGCTGCTGGTCGGCGGGACCGGCGCCCGCGGGGTGGTCACCTCCGCCTCCTATGAGGCCAGGGCCTTCGGCTGCCGCAACGCCATGCCGATGGCCAGAGCCCGCCGCCTCTGCCCGCAGGCGGTGGCCGTCCCGCCCGACTTCGCCGCCTACCGGCGGGTCTCGGTCACGGTGATGGGCATCTTCCAGAGCGTCACCCCGCTGGTCGAGCCGCTCGCCCTCGACGAGGCGTTCCTGGACGTCCGCGGGGCGCGGGCGCTGTTCGGCGACGCCGTGGCCACCGCCCGGCTGCTGCGGGACCGGGTCCGCCGGGAGGCCGGGCTGGCCCTGACCGTCGGCGTCGCCGCCAGCAAGTTCCTGGCCAAGCTGGCCTCGACCCGCGGCAAGCCGGACGGCCTGCTGGTCGTGCCGCCCGGGCGGGCCCTGGCCTTCCTGCATCCGCTGCCGGTCGACGCCCTCTGGGGGGCCGGGCAGGCCACCATCGACGTGCTGGCCCGCTACGGCCTGCGCACCGTCGGCGACGTCGCCGCCACCCCGAGGGCGACCCTGGAGCGGGCCCTCGGCCCGGCCGCCGGGGCCCAGCTCCACCAGCTGGCCTGGGCCCACGACGACCGCGAGGTGGTGCCGTTCGAGGCGGCCAAGTCGCTCGGCTCCGAGGAGACCTTCGCCAGCGACATCGACGACCCCGTCCAGCTGGCGCGCGAGGTGCTGCGCTGCTGTGTGCGGGTGGGCCGGCGGCTGCGGGAGGCCGGCCTGGCCGGCCGCACGATCACCCTGAAGCTGCGCTTCGCCGACTTCCGCACCATCACCCGCGGCCGCACCCTGGCCGTGGCCACCGACACCGACACCGAGCTGCACGAGGTCGCCGGCGACCTGCTGGCCCGGCTCCAGCTCGGCCGGGCCCCGATCCGCCTGGTCGGCGTCACCGTCAGCAACCTGCAGCGCGCTGGCGCGCCGGTGCAGTTGCGGCTTGGTCCGGAACGGCCGGGCTGGGAGGCGGCGGTGCGGGCCGCCGACGCGGTCAGGGCCCGTTTTGGCGACGGCGCCATCGACCTGGCCTCGCTGACCTCCCGGGAGCGGGAACCAGAGGCTCAGGTTGAGGGTTGAACCTCTCAGACCCGTGCTTCGACGCTGTTGTTGAGGGGGTAACGCCCGGGTACACTCGCAGGACCACCACTGTACGACCCTGGCCGGAGCCTCAAATGCCGCTGTCCGAGCACGAGCAACGCATCCTGGCCGAGATCGAGCGGCGGTTGCTCGAAGAGGATCCCAAATTCGCCCATCAGGTGGGCTCCTCGTTCCGCGCCCATCTGGGCCGCCGGCTCAAGCTGGCCGTGGCCGGCTTTGTGCTCGGGCTGATCGTCGTCATCTCCTCGACCTTCTTCGAGAACGTGGCCGTCGGCGTCGGCGGTTTCGTCATCATGCTGGCGTGTGTGTTCCTGTTCGTCCGGACCATGCGCCGTCGGGCGACCGTCGAGCGACCGGTCGGCCCGGCGTCCCCGTCGGGCCAGCCGCCCCCGGCCGGCCCCCAGCGCCGCAAGGGCGGCGGCTCCAAGGGCGGCGTCGACGCCTGGTGGGGGAAGATGACCGAGCGTTGGCGCTCCCGCTGGGAGGAGCGCGGCGGCCAGGGCCCCCCCTGACCGCGTGGACCTGCGACTCGACCGCGTCGGCCTGCTGCTGGACCAGCTGGAGAGCACCTGTGAGTTCTCCCGCGCCCGCCTCGAGGGCCTGACCGACGAGGAGTACCTGTGGGAGCCGGCCCCCGGCGCCTGGTCGGTCCGGCCCCGGGAACAGGCGGTGACCAGCCGGGCCTTCGGGCCGGGGGCGTGGGTCCTCGACCTCGAGGTCCCCGAGCCCGACCCGGCCCCGGTGACCACCATCGCCTGGCGTCTCGGCCACCTGACCTCCGGCTTCGAGGGCCGCTGGCACTGGACCTTCGGGGAGCGGTCCACCGACCCCGAGCAGCTGGTCGACTTCACCCCGTCGGCGGCGCTGGCCCTTGCGCGCTTCTGGTCACTGGTCGAGCGCTGGCGCGACAGCGTCGACGCCATGACCGGCGAGCAGCTCGACAAGCCCGGGTTCGGGCAGTACCCCTACGGTCTTGACCCGCAGCTGCCGTTCATCGGCATCGTCTGGTGGACCAACCGCGAGCTCATCCACCACCTGGCCGAGTGCGCCCTGCTCCGCGACCTGTGGCGGGCCCGGGAGGCTCAGGGCCGGGCGTAGGAGGCCAGGCCGCGCAGGATCACGTCCAGGCCGAGCTCGAACCGTTCCTCCAGACCGCCGCTGAACATCTCGTCGACGGTCGCGACCACGTTGGGGAACTGGTCGGCCGGCAGGGAGGCGAAGTAGTCGCGCATCATGGCCGCGGCCTCCTCCGGCGTCAGCGGCTCGCCGGTCGCTGAGGTCATCGGGGGCAGGGAGGCCTCGTAGCCGGTGGCCCCCAGGTACAGGCCGAGCAGGTCGCCGGCGTAGGTGGCGACCCGGTCGGGGATGCCGGCCCCGCGCAGCAGGACCAACGTCCACTCGGCCCAGCGGATCACGTTGGTGCCGGTGGGGATGCGTCCCAGGGTCAGGGCGGCCACCCCCGGGTGGCGCGCGAACACGGTCCTGACCCCGAGCAGCCATTCCCGCAGCTGCTCCTGCCAGCGGGCCGGGTCGGGCTCGGGGAGCGGCACCTCGCCGGCGACCCGGTCGATGACCAGGTCGATCAGGGCGTCCTTGCTGGCCACGTGCCAGTACAGCGAGGCCGGGCCGGTGCCCAGCTCGTCGGCGACCCGGCGCATGCTCAGGCCGGCGGCGCCCTCGCGGTCCAGCACCCGCATGGCGGCGTCGAGGATCGCCTCCCGGGAGAGGGGAGCGCGGGCCGGCCGCTGGCGCTGGGCGGCCTTCCAGGGCGGGTCGGGGATGGCCATGCCGCGAACTGTACCAGAGGTCGAACTATGTTCGTCTTCCAGAACAGCGTTTGACAAGCTCCCTGAACCCTGCTAGAACGATGTTCGATCCAATGAACATCGTTCTACTCGAGCGGGAGGGTGCAGATGACGCCGACGATCGAGGCCACCGGCCTCCGCAAGCGGTTCGGCAAGACGGTCGCCCTGGACGGGCTCGACCTGGTGGCCGAGCCGGGACAGGTGCTGGCCGTGCTCGGCACCAACGGGGCCGGCAAGACCACCTTCGTCCGCACCCTGGCCACCCTGCTGCGCCCCGACGCGGGGGAGCTGCGGGTGGCCGGCCACGACGTGCGCCGCCAGCCCGGGGCGGTCCGCCGGGTGATCGGGCTGGCCGGCCAGTACGCGGCCGTCGAGCCGGCCATGACCGGCCGCGAGAACCTGCGCCTGGTGGCCAGGCTGTTCGGCCAGGACGCGCGGACGGCCAGGTCGAGCAGCGACCGCGTGCTCGAGCTGCTGGGGCTGGACGGGGCGGCCGACCGGCTGGCCCGGACCTACTCGGGTGGCATGCGCCGCAAGCTCGACCTGGGCGCCAGCCTGGTCGGGGCGCCGCGCCTCCTGCTGCTGGACGAGCCGACCACCGGGCTGGACCCGCGCAGCCGGATCGAGCTCTGGGACGCCATCGGGGCGCTGGTCGGGGCGGGCACCGACGTCCTGCTGACCACCCAGTACCTGGACGAGGCCGACCACCTGGCCAGCCGGGTGGTGATCATCGACCACGGGCGGGTCGTGGCCGCCGGCACCCCGGGCGAGCTCAAGCAGCGGGCCGGCCGCAACGTCATCGAGGTCCACACCAGAGACCGGGCCGACCTGGTCAGGGCGGCGGCCTCCCTTGACGGCCTCGACCACGACCAGCCGCAGATCGAGGAGGCGACCCGCCGGGTCCGGGTGGCCGTGGCCGCCGGCACCGACCCGCTGCGCGACGCCCTCGGCGCCCTTGACGCGGCCGGGGTCGCGGTCGAGGACATCTCGCTGCGGCCGCCCACCCTCGACGAGGTGTTCCTGGCCCTGACCGGCCAGGGGCTCGAGCCGGCAACCGGGACCGCCGCCGCGCACCCGGCGGCCTGAGAGGAGACGACCGACCATGGCAAGCATTCCCGTGCCCGCCTCCGCGCGGCCCTCGGCCGGGCTGGCGGCCAGCACCCTCGGCATCGCCCGGCGGGGGCTGCTCAAGTTCCTGCGCACGCCCCAGCTGGTGGTCGTCGGGACCGTCCAGAGCGCCCTGTTCCTGCTGATCTTCCGCTACGTGTTCGGCGGCGCCATCGGCGCCGGCGGCCTCGACTACGTCGACTTCCTGGTCCCCGGGTTCATCACCACCGGCCTGCTGTTCGCCGGCATGGGCGCGGCCGCCGGGATGGCCGAGGACCTGGAGCAGGGCTTCGTGGACCGGCTCCGCTCCCTGCCGATCCCAAGGAGCGCCGTCCTGGCCGGCCGGGCCGTGGCCGACACCGCCCTGCTGGTGTGGAGCCTGGCCATCACCAGCGCCGTCGGGTTCGCCGTCGGGTTCCGGTTCCACGGCGGCCTTGCCGCCGCCCTGGCCGCGTTCGGGCTGCTGCTGGTGTTCGGGTTCGCCTTCGAGTGGATGTTCCTCACCCTCGGCCTGTTCGCCGGGACCGCCCAGGCCGCCCAGGGCCTTGCCCTGATGGTGTTCCCGCTCACCTTCGTGTCCAGCGCCTACGTGCCGGTCGAGTCCATGCCCGGCTGGCTGCAGGCCTTCGCCGAGCACCAGCCGATCACGGTGATGGTGGACGCGGTCCGGGTGCTCACCCAGGGCCGGGCGGCCGAGCTGCTGCTCGGCCACGGCGCCGAGTTCTACGTGGTCAGGTCGCTGGCCTGGTCGGCGGTCATCCTGGCGGTGTTCGTGCCGCTGGCCGTGGCCGGCTACCGGCGCGACTGACCGACAAGGCTACGGGGGCTGACCGTCGCCACCACCCGCCGGCGCCAGCCGAGCCGCCCGGCCAGGCTCGACCTGGCGCTGCGGGCCAGGCGCCTGGCCTCGTCGGCCTGGTCGTCGCCGGGTTCGTCGGGGGCGTACTCGGCCCGCTCGAACAGGCCGGTCAGCTCGACCAGCGGAGCGGCGTCGGCGGCGAAGTCGCCGGACAGTCGACGGGCGTAGGCGGCCGGCGTCTCCGCCCCCCGGCGGCCGAT
>DATENJ010000723.1:0-3538 GCA_035275125.1 Actinomycetes bacterium
GTCGCCAAGGCCCTGCTGCCCACCGTGGTCGAGATCCGCCACGGGAGCGGCGTCGGCTCCGGCTTCGTCTACGACAAGAACGGCTACATCATGACCGCCGCCCACGTCATCGACGGGGTCGACGAGGTCGAGATCCGCCTCTACGACGGCACCAAGCTCCAGGGCAAGGTTGTCGGCACCGACGACCTCAACGACGTCGGCGTGGTCAAGGTCGACCGCACCGGTCTCGCCGCGGCGCCGCTCGCCGTCGGCCAGGACGTCCAGGTCGGCCAGCTGGCGATCGCCATCGGCAGCCCCTTCGGCCTCAACGAGACCGTGACCGCCGGGATCATCAGCTCCACCGACCGGGTCCTGGACGACGGGCGCGAGGTCATCCAGACCGACGCCCCCATCAACCCGGGCAACTCCGGCGGGGTGCTGGCCGACCGCCGTGGCCGCGTCATCGGCATCAACAGCGCCATCCGCCCGGCCAGCGACGGCTCCAACGGCAACGTCGGCATCGGGTTCGCCGTCCCGATCGACCTGGCGGCCAAGTCGGCCGCGGCCATTGTCCAGGGCAAGCCGATCCAGACCGGCTACCTCGGCGTGACCCCCTCGCTGACCACCGCCGGCGGCCAGAACGGAGCCCTCATCCAGGAGGTCGCCCCCAACAGCCCCGCGTCCCGGGCCGGCCTCAAGGCGGGCGACCTGGTGACCACGATCGACGGGAAGGCGGTCGAGAACTACAGCGAGATGGTCGCCAGCATCCGGGGTCACCGGCCCGGCGACAAGGTCACCCTCGGGGTCACCCGCGGCGGGAACGAAACGACCATTACGGCTACGTTGACCCAACGTCCCGCCGGTTGATCGGGGGACGGACGGCGCGGCATGGTCCGACATGAGGTACGTCGACCGAATCTGGTATTTTGGCTGATAACGATTTGGCGACGAGGGAGCCAAGAACGGGAACGAGCCCTTACGCTTGGTAGGCGAACACGGAGCTGGTCCACACGGGCGCTGGGGGGCGTTCCGGGAGGACCACTTCCGCCCGCAGGACGGCCCAGGCCGTTTCGGCCTAGGCCGAGAGGACACGGGAGGCGCGGGAAGCACGTTCGCCTAGCGACGGCCGCGCCGTCCGGTGTGTGGACCGGTGGTTGGGGGACTACCGGGACCCCCCGGACGGCAGGCCGTCCTTTTCGTTCCACCCCAGGTGGAGCGGGCCTCAGGACGCCGCTGGGCCTGGGGTGACCGGCCCCTAGAGCTGACCAGCCCCTAGAACGACCGGCCCTAGGAACCGGGCTGGTTCTCCTGGGACCAGAGGCCGCGGTCCTCGCGCCGCGCCTCACTGACCAGGCGGCGGAACAGGCGCTCGTAGGTGACGTTCGGCGGGATCGTGAGCTGCTGGGCATATCCCTCGGCGACCAGCAGCGCGTTCCAGAACGTCCCGTCCTCCAGCCACACGTAGGCGAGCATCCGGCCGTAGCGGTCCCGCGGCTCGGCGTCCCCGGCGAGCCGCACCGTCTCGCCGTCCAGGTAGTGCTTGGCGAAGTCCGAGGCCTCCTCGCCGTACGGCTCGACCGGCTGGTTGGGCGCCACCGACTCCGGGGTGTCCACCCCGATCACACGGATCCGTTCCCGCCGCCCGTTCACGGTGGCGACGAACGTGTCGCCGTCCGTGACCCGCACGACCTCCGCCGGCACGGCGTCCTTCGGCGCGTCCGGCCATGCCGCCCGCTCGGCCTCGGTAGTGGACAGGTCGGCCGGCGCCCCGCCGGCCCCGCCCCCGAGGCCCTCGAGGCCCTGGCACCCGGCCAGGACGGCAAGGCCCAGCCCGAGCAGGGACAGGACCAGGACCCGCCGGCGGCGGTCCAGCCAGGCAGTCATCGGCCTCCTCGGCGTCGTCAACCTCCTCGATCCCTGACGTGATGCCCACTGGCGTGATGCCCACCGGGAGGCCATTTCGCACCAGGAAGCATAGGCGCCGGCCGTGACGGCCACGCCGGTCTGTCCACAGCCCGCCGCCAGCACTCGGCGCACGCGGCACCGATCACCTCGCGGGGCTAGGATGCGCCCGCCGCATGGCGTCGAGACGGCCGTTGCCCGTCTCGCCGGAGGTGGGGATCGTCAACCGCATCCAGGCCCTGGTCCTCGGCTTCTTCGCCGTGGTGCTGGCGATCCTTGTCAGCATCCGGACGCTGGCCCCGGACGTCTACGATGAGGCGCTCCAGCTCCCACCCGACGTCCGGCTGGCCGAGACCGCCTTCCTAGCCGCGCTGACGGCGCTCATCGGGTTGCTGGCGGCCGGGGTCCTGCGCCGCTGGCGCTGGACCTTCTGGCTGATCCTGGTCGCCTTCCTGTTCGGGGTGCTCCGGGTGCCGGTGGCTGTCCTGCAACTCACCGGCGTCGTGGGCGCCAGCACTCCGACCTGGTATGTCGTGCTGCAAGGGCTGATCGGTGTGGCCCAGCTCGCCATCGCCGTCGCCATGCTGGTCAGCTATCGGCGGTCCGGCGTCTGGGGCCCCTGAGCGAGGGGGGTGTGGACAACCGGCGGCCAGCGTCGTAGCCGCTCGCTAGGATGCCCGCATGATGAACCGGCCAAGTCCCCCCACCCCGAACCAGCCGCCCAGCGGCCCGTTGGGCGCCACTCCGGCCGCCCTACCCGCCTCGGGCGTGGCCCCGGCGGCGGGGTCGGTCATCAGCGCGCTTCCTGGCCCCGGTCCGGTGGGGCTCGCCGACGGCCCACCGGCAACGCTGGCGGCGACGCTCCCACCCGGCAACGTGGTCATCCTCGGCGGCCCCGGCAGCGGCAAGACGGCCCTGCTCGAGGCGACCATGCACCACCTGCTGGCCCGGCCGGGGGGCACGGCCCGGTTCCTCACCTCCAGCCGCCAGGCCGCCGTCGCCTCGACCGAGCGGCTGCTGGCCGGTCTGGCCGGGGCCGCCGGCGGCGAGCTCGGCTGCGTGACCTGGTACGCGTTCGCCCGCGGCCTCGTCACCAGCCATGCCGACCTGCTCGACTACCGCGGCGAGCCGCGGCCGCTGAGCGGCCCAGAGCAGTGGTCCCTGGTCCGGTCGCTGCTCACGCTCGACCAGAGTGCGGTCGACTGGGGCCCGCTGGCGCCGCTGGTCGACACCCGCGCGTTCACCGACGAGCTGGCCGAGTTCGTGCTCGCCTGCGAGCGCCGCCTGCTCGGCCCCGAGGACCTGCTCGAGCGGGCCACGGCCGAGGGCCGCCCCAGCTGGGTCCCGGTCGCGGCCTTCCTCGCCCTGTACGGCGAGCATCTCGCCCTTCAGGACTCGGTCGACCAGGCCGGCCTCATCCTCCAGGCCGGCGACCTGCTCGAGGATCGCCCCGACATCCTCACCGCCACCGTCGCCCAGGTCGGGACGATCCTGGTCGACGAGGCCCAGGAGCTCGACCCGGCCCAGTTCCGCCTGCTCACGCTGCTGGTCGACGGCGGCGCCAGGGCGATCCTGGCCGGCGACCCGGTGGGCACCACCGACGCCTACCGTGGCGCCACCCCGGGGGCGCTGCCGGCATGGGCCCGGCGCCTCGACG
>DATENJ010000724.1:0-2477 GCA_035275125.1 Actinomycetes bacterium
CGCCTCGGCTTCGAGAGCCTGGTTCAACGGGAGGTCCCCCCTGTGGCCCGCGGCACCGCGATCACCCGGGCCGAGACCACCTTCCAGCTCGCCTGGGTCGCCGGCGCCGTCCTCCCCGTCGCCCTGCCCCTGCCCACCACCCCGGCCCTGCTGGCGGCCGCCGTGGCCTGCCTGGCCGCCGCCGCCACCTACACCGTTGGCCTGCTCCGCCTGCCGCGAGGTCGCCGCCCTACCCCTCCGCCCGAGGCGCCGCGCTGATGCCCTCGAGCAGCCAGCGCAGGCCGGTGTGGAAGTGGCGATCGGTGGTGGGGCCGGCCAGCTGGCTGGCCAGCCCGCGCAGCTCGGGGAACTGCTCGGCTGGCAGGCCGGCGAAGGCCGCCTCGGCCGTCTCGGCCCGGGCGCCGTCGTCGGCCCGGAGCCGCGGCGCCTGGAAGGCGGCGAACCCGAGCGAGTAGGTCAGCAGGACACGGAACGCCTCGACCGCCCGGTCGCCCTCCACCCCACCTCGGCGCAGCAGCCTGAAGGTGAGCTCGCCCAGCCGGGCCGCGTTCGGCCCCAGCCCGGGACGGGCCAGGAACACCGGCACCAGCCGTGGATGGGCCAGCAGCAGCCGGCGGGAGCCGTCCATCAGCCTGGCCAGGCCGTCCCGCCAGTCCCCCTCGTCCGGGTCGCCGATCTCGACGCCGGCCAGCAGGTCGTCGAGCAGGGCGTCGAGCAGCGCCTCCTTGTCCGGGTAGTAGGTGTACACGGCGTTGGGGACCACGCCGAGCGCGGTGGCCAGGCGGCGCATAGTGAGGCGGTCCACCCCCTCGTCGTCGGCGATCCGGCGGGCGGCCCCCAGCACCGCCTCGCGGGACAGCCCGGCCCGCTGGCCGGCGCTGCGATGGCGTGGTCCCTCTGCGCTTGACATCGACCCATTGTACAACGTACAGTAATTGTACAACGTACAACTCAGCAGAAAGGTTCCGGCATGACCACCTACGTTCTCGTCCCAGGGGCCTGGCTCGGCGGCTCGGCCTGGGAGACGGTCGCCGACCAGCTCCGCGGCCAGGGCCACGAGGTCCACGCGGTGACGTTCACCGGCCTTGGGGACCGCTCGCGCCTGGCCGCCCCCGAGGTCGACCTGGACACCTACATCGCCGACGTCGTCGGCCTGATGGAGGAAGCGGACCTGCACGACGTCGTCCTGATCGGCCACAGCTACGCCGGTCACGTGATCACCGGAGTCGCCGACCGGGTCCCCGACCGGATCGCCCTGCTCGGCTTCCTCGACGCGGGCCCGAGCCCCGACGGCACCGCCTTCATGGACCTCCAGCCGCCCGAGGCCAGGGAGCTGATCGAGCGGCTGGTGGAGGAGGCCGGCGAGGGCTGGAAGATCCCGATGCCCTCGTGGGAGGAGCTGGAGGGCGTTCTGGGCGCGAGCCTCGAGGGGCTCGGCCCGGAGGAGCGCGCCCGCATGCGGGCCAGCGCCTCCCCCCAGCCGGTCCGGACCTGGACCCAGCCGCTGTCGCTGAAGGGCTCGGCTCCCGAGGAGCTCCCCAAGCTGCTGATCAGCTGCAGCATCCCGCTCGCCCAGGTGCGCGAGATGATCGACAGCGGCCATCCCTGGTTCGCCGCCCTGGCCGGGCCGAGCTGGTCGTTCCTCGAGCTCCCGACCGGCCACTGGCCGATGTTCTCGGTCCCGGACGCGCTGGCCTCGCTGCTCGCCGGCCTAGAGGTCGCGGGCCGTGGCCACGCCGACCCTACGGTCGGCCGCTGACCGGCTCCAGCGACTGGCCAGGCGGAGCACGGCCAGGGCGGCCAGGCTGGCGGTCAGGGCACCCGCGAGCCAGCCGATCCCGGCCTCGGAGATGACCCGGGGGGCCATGGCCACGGCGGCGGCGCTGCCGAAGGCGCGGAGGGCGGCCGCGGTGGCCAGCCCGGCGGTGACCCCGCGGGGAGAGACGGCCTTGGTGGCGACGCGGGCGTCCATGTCGCCCTCGAGCGCGCTCATGCACATGCCCGACAGGAGCTGGGCGGCCAGCAGGGCGAACGGGCTCAAGGCGGCGAAGGCCCAGCCGCCGACCATGCCGATCCCGAGGGCCGGCCAGGCGATCGCCGGCGGCAGGGTCCGGCGCTCGAGGCGGCCGACCAGGAAGGGGGCGAGCAGGCACCCGGCGGCGAAGGCAAGGGCCGACCCGGCCACCCACCTGGTCCCATGCAGCTGGGCGGCCAGGCCGACCGCCAGCAGGGTCGGGCCCGACCCGAGCAGCATGACCATCCCCCCAGAGGCCAGCAGGCCGTTGGGGGGGCCGTTGGGCAGCAGCCGGCCACCCCGGAGGACCTCGCGCAGCCCGCCCGGCCGGGAGAGCCGGGCCGCCCTGGACACCCTGGCCCCGCCGGCGACCAGCCAGGTGGGGAGCAGGCAGGCCCCGTAGCCGGCGACCACCGCGACCAGCAGGCCGCCCGAGACGACGCCGCCCGGGCCCGTCGGGAGC
>DATENJ010000725.1:0-6202 GCA_035275125.1 Actinomycetes bacterium
TCGCGACCGTCGGCGACCTGGGCAGCCACCGCCTGCTGCTGGCCAGGCAGGAGGACGCCGCCCTCCAGGCCATCTCTCGTGGCCTGCTCGGCCCCCTGGCCGACTACGACCGCCGCCAGCACGGCGAGCTGGTGGCCAGCCTGCGGGCGTTCCTCGAGCACAACGGCAACTGGGAGGCCGCCGCCAGGGCCCTGGCGGTGCACCGCCACACCCTTCGCTACCGTATCCGCCGGGTCGCCGACCTGACCGGCCGGGACCTCGACCGGGCCGGCGACCGGGTCGAGTTCTGGCTCGCCCTCGAGGCCGCCGACGTCCTCGACGGCCGTGGCGCGGGGGCTGGCGGATGATACCTACGGTGCCGAACTGGCAGCACAGGGCCGTGACCAGCGCCGGTTCGTACATGGACGCTCGCGGCGGTGATGCTAGCGTCCCATCGTGCCCGTGTGGTCGAATCGGCGGATCGGTCGTCTGAGACAGGATAGCGAGACGATGGCAGACACGAGCGTTCAGGCGGGTGCCCGCCCGGTAGTGCCGGAAGACGATGGCCTGTCCGCGATCGAGCTGGTCGGGGTGGAGAAGGAGTTCGCCACCGGCTCGCACGACGTCAGGGCCGTCGAGCATGTCGACCTCCGGATCGCCGAGGGCGAGTTCTTCTCGATGCTCGGCCCCTCGGGCTGCGGCAAGACCACCACCCTGCGGATGATCGCCGGCTTCGAGGAGCCGACCAACGGCCAGATCCTGCTCCACGGCCGCGACATGGTCGGCGTCCCGCCATTCCGGCGCGACGTCAACATGGTGTTCCAGCAGTACGCGCTCTTCCCCCACATGGACGTCTTCGAGAACGTGGCCTTCGGGCTGCGGCGCAAGAAGGTCGACAAGGACGAGATCAGGCGCCGTGTGGCCGAGGCCCTGTCCCTGGTCGAGCTCGAGGGCCGGGAGAAGCGCAAGCCACGCCAGCTCTCGGGTGGCCAGCAGCAGCGGGTCGCCCTTGCTCGGGCCCTGGTCAACCAGCCACGGGCCCTGCTGCTGGACGAGCCGCTCGGCGCCCTCGACCTCAAGCTGCGCCAGGCGATGCAGCTCGAGCTCAAGCGCATCCAGCGCGAGGTCGGCATCACCTTCGTCTACGTGACCCACGACCAGGAGGAGGCTCTGACCATGTCCGACCGGCTGGTGGTGATGAACGCCGGCCGGATCGAGCAGCTCGGCAGCCCGCGCGAGCTGTACGAGCACCCCGCCACCCGGTTCGTGGCCAACTTCATCGGGACCTCGAACATCCTCACCGGCCGGCTCGAGCGCAGGGGCGACACCTGGGCGCTGGCCGGGCTGGGCCCGGACGAGCGGGTGCTGGTGGCCGACGCCGGCAACGCCCAGTCGGGCCAGGACGTCGAGCTGGCCGTCAGGCCCGAGAAGATGGTCCTGCGCAGCGAGCAGGACCCGCCGCCGTCCGGCCAGTGCGCGCTCCGGGCCCGGGTGACCGAGGTCGTCTACCTGGGCACCTCGACCCAGTACCGCACGGTGACCGACGCCGGCCAGGCCATTGCGGTGTACCGTCAGAATGCGTCCGCCAGCCCCGGAGCGGACGTGCTCACCGGCCAGGTGGGATGGCTGGAATGGCTGCCGGAGCACACCTATGTGCTCGGCGGCGGCATCAAGGAGGAGACTTCGCCGTGACCCGGAACCGACCGCTCGACCCCGCGTGGATGCGCGGGATGACCATGCCACGGATCAACCGCCGCGACGCCCTGCGGGGCGCCGGCCTGCTCGGCGCCTCCGCCTTCCTCGCCGCCTGCGGCGTCGAGGGCACCTCGAGCGACGCGCCCCAGGCGTCCGGGTTCTGGGCCGACAAGACCAAGGCCGGTCAGCTCGACTTCGCCAACTGGCCGTACTACATGGACACGGCCAAGGTCGGCGGCAAGACCGTCCACCCCTCGCTCCTGGCGTTCACCAAGGAGACGGGGATCAAGGTCAACTACAAAGAGGTCATCAACGAGAACGACGCCTTCCTGGGCAAGATCAACCCTTCGCTCCAGGCCGGCCAGGACCCCGGGTGGGACCTGATCGTGATCACCGACGGCGGCTCGATCGAGAAGCTGATCCGCCAGAACTTCCTGACCGAGCTCGACCACACCAAGCTGCCCAACTTCGCCAAGAACGCGGCCGCGTCGGTCAAGAACCCGGGCTACGACCCGGGCAACAAGTACACCCTGGCCTGGCAGTCGGGCCTGGTCGGGCTGGCCTACAACCCCAAGCTGACCAAGCGCGAGATCACCAGCTACGAGGACCTCTACGACCCGGCCTTCAAGGGCAAGATCACCGTCTTCGGCGACGACACCGACTTCCCGACGATGGTCATGATCTCCCTCGGCATCGACCCTGCCAAGTCGACCGAGGAGGACTGGAAGCGGACCGCCGAGGAGATGAAGAAGCTCAAGCCCCAGCTGCGGGAGTTCGTCGACAACGCCGGCATGGCCGAGGGGCTCAGCTCGGGCAACGCCTGGATCTCGCAGGCCTACTCGGGCGACATCTACCAGCTCAACATCGGCGGCTCGCCCGACATCAAGTTCGTGGTCCCCAAGGAGGGGGCCACCTACTGGACCGACAACATGGCCATCCCCAAGAACGCCAAGCACCCCTTGGACGCCATCACCTACATGGACTACGTGTACCGGCCGGACGTGGCGGCCGATCTGATCGAGGCCATCGCCTACATCACCCCGGTGCCGGTGGCCAAGGAGCAGCTCCAGGCCAGGGCGGCCAAGGCGTCGGGCGAGGACCGCGAGACGCTCGAGTACCTGGTGCAGAGCCCGCTGATCTTCCCGACCCAGGAAGACCTGACCAACGTCAAGCGCTACCGCGCCCTCACAGTGGAAGAGGAGCAGGTGTGGGACGGGATCTTCCAGCCCCTCGTCCAGTCCTGACGCCGGGACGATGAGCGCTCGCAGCGGCCGCGGCCGACTCGCCCCCTACCTGATCGGGCTGCCGGGCGGCCTCTGGCTGGCCATCTTCTTCGTGGTCCCGCTGCTGGTGATGTTCTCGCTGTCGCTGCAGAGCGGCAACGTCGAGTCCGGCTTCCAGTTCACCTGGGAGTGGTCCAACTACACCCGAGCCTGGGAGCTCTACTCCACCCAGTTCGTCCGCTCGGTCGTCTACGCCGTGGTCGTGACCGGGCTCTGCCTGGTCCTTGCCTACCCGATGGCCTACTGGATCGCGTTCTACGGCGGCGCCCGCAAGTCGACCTACCTGTTCCTGATCCTGCTGCCGTTCTTCGTGTCGTTCGTGATCCGGACCGCCTCCTGGAAGTTCATCCTCAACGACCAGGGGTTCGTGCTCGGGCCGCTCAAGGACGTCGGCCTGCTCCCCGAGGACTTCCACCTGCTGGCCACCACCACCGCCGTGATCGGCGGCCTCACCTACAACTACCTGCCGTTCATGGTCCTGCCGCTGTACGTCGCCCTTGAACGGGTCGACCCCAGCCTGGTCGAGGCCGCCCACGACCTGTTCGCCAGCCGGTCCAGCGCCTTCCGCAAGGTGGTGCTCCCGCTGTCGCTGCCGGGGGTGTTCGCCGGCGTGCTGATCACCTTCGTGCCGGTCGCCTCCGACTTCGTCAACTCCAGCATCCTCGGCGGCACCAGCACGACCATGATCGGCAACGTCATCCAGACCGTGTACCTGAGCAACAACAACTACCCGCTCGCCTCGGCCATGTCGTTCCTGCTCATGGCGGCCCTCCTGATCGGGATCTTCGTCTACGCCAGGGCGCTCGGCACCGAGCAGGTGATGGAGGTGGCCCAGCCGTGAGCACGGTCGCCACCCGGCAGGCGCCGCCCGAGGTCGCACCGGCCCCGGCCGTCCCCGGCGGGCGGCGCCGCTGGACCCGGCTGATCCTGCCCACCTACACCTGGCTGATGATCTTCTACTTCAGCCTGCCCATCCTGGTCATGATCGTGTTCGGCTTCAACGACACCAAGGGCCGCCTCAACCTGACCTGGCAGGGCTTCACCCTGAACTGGTACAAGGAGCTGTTCGCCATCCCGGGGCTCACCACCGCCCTGCGCAACTCCCTGTTCATCGCCGTGATCTCGACCATCGTGTCCGTGGTGCTCGGGACCATGATCGGCCTGGCCCTTGGCCGCTACCGCTTCCGCGGCAAGAACGCCTACGACCTGGTGATCTTCAGTGCCATCTCGGCCCCCGAGCTGGTGCTGGGAGCGTCGCTGCTGTCGCTGTTCGTCACCACCCAGTTCGTCCGCGGGTTCGCCACCATCCTCATCGCCCACGTCGCCTTCAGCGTCTCCTTCGTGGCCGTGACCGTCCGGGCCCGGGTCCTGGGCCTCGACCCGACCCTGGAGGAGGCCGCCCAGGACCTGGGCGCCGACCCCTGGACCACCTTCCGCAAGATCACCCTGCCCCTGCTGGCCCCCGGGATCGTGGCCGGGGCGCTGCTCGCCTTCGCCCTTTCGATCGACGACTATGTGGTCACCAGCTTCGTCAACGGCCAGGTCGAGACCTTCCCCCTCTGGGTGTACGGGGCCACCCGGGTCGGGGTGCCGCCCCAGGTGAACGTGATGGGCACGCTGATCTTCCTCGGGGGCGTCGCCATCGCGGTGGGCAACGCGGTCCTGGCCCGCCGCCAGCAGAACTGACCGACGAACGCAAGGAGCAGGCAATGGCGCTTCGCAAGCTGCAGAACTTCATCGGGGGCGAGTACCGCGACGCGGCCGACGGGCGCACCTCGACCCTGGTCAACCCCTCCACCGGCGAGGGCTTCGCCGAGGCCCCGGTCTCCGGCCCGGCCGACGTCGACGCGGCCATGCAGGCGGCCCAGCGCGGCTTCGAGCAGTGGCGCGACGCCACCCCCTCCGATCGCAGCCGGGCGCTGCTCAAGATCGCCGACGCGCTGGAGGAGCGGGCCGAGGAGCTGGTCCGGCTGGAGAGCGAGAACACCGGCAAGCCGTTCCAGCTCACCCTGGACGAGGAGGTCCCGCCGGCGGTCGACCAGATCCGCTTCTTCGCCGGCGCCGCCCGCATGCTCAACGGGCTGTCCGCCGGCGAGTACATGGCCGGGCACACCTCGATGATCCGGCGCGAGCCGGTCGGGATCTGCGCCCAGGTCACCCCCTGGAACTACCCGTTCATGATGGCCGTGTGGAAGTTCGCCCCGGCGCTCGCGGCCGGCAACGCGGTGGTCCTCAAGCCGAGCGACACCACCTCGGTGACCACCATCTGGATGGCCGAGCTGATGAGCGAGTTCCTGCCCGACGGTGTCATGAACGTGGTCGTCGGCGACCGCGACACCGGGGCCGCCCTGGTCGCCCACAAGGCCCCCGCCATGGTCTCGATCACCGGCAGCGTCCGAGCGGGCCGGGAGGTCGCCAAGGCGGCCGCCGACGACCTCAAGCGGGTCCATCTGGAGCTGGGCGGCAAGGCGCCGGTGATCGTGTTCGACGACGCCGACGTCGAGGCCGCGGCCGAGATGATCGCCGCCACCGGCTACTTCAACGCCGGCCAGGACTGCACCGCCGCCACCCGCGTGCTGGCCGGCGGTCAGGTCCACGACGACTTCCTGTCCGCGCTGGTCGAGCAGGCCAAGGACACCACCACCGGCCCGCCGGAGGACACCGAGGCCGCCTACGGCCCCCTCAACAACGCCAACCAGCTGGCCAGGGTCGAGGGCTTCCTTGAGCGCGCCCCCGGCCACGCCGAGGTCGCCATCGGCGGCCACAAGCTGGAGCGGGGCGGCTACTTCTACGAGCCGACCGTCGTCCACGGCCTCGAGCAGGACGACGAGATGATCCAGCAGGAGATCTTCGGCCCGGTCATCACTATCCAGCGCTTCGACGACGAGGAGAAGGCCCTCGCCTGGGCCAACGGCGTCGAGTACGGCCTCGCCTCCAGCGTCTGGACCCGCGACCATGGCCGCGCCATGCGCATGGCCCGCGCCCTCGACTTCGGCTGCGTCTGGATCAACACCCACATCCCCCTGGTCGCCGAGATGCCCCACGGCGGCTTCAAGCACTCCGGCTACGGCAAGGACCTCTCCCTCTACGGGTTCGAGGACTACACCCGCATCAAGCACGTCATGTCGAACATCGAGGGCTAGGCCGCCGCGCCCAGCCGGACCTCGCGGGGCTCGGCGTCGGGAGCGAGGAAGGCGAGCAGGCGTTCGCCTTCCTCGGCCACCTCGGCCTCCGCCCGGGCGGGC
>DATENJ010000726.1:0-7722 GCA_035275125.1 Actinomycetes bacterium
GTCGCCGTCGACCCGGCCGTCGACCCGCACCGTCCCGCCGGTGGCGACCAGGTCGCCCTGCACCGTCTCGCCGGCCGGGATGGTCACCTCCCGGCCGGACCGCACCTTCCCGCCGAGCTCGGTCTGCTGGGCGGCGGCCACGGCCGGCAGCGACACAAGCGCAACGGCCAGCAACACGATCCCTTTCATCAGCGGACTCCCTTCTACGAGGTGCACCAGCGGGTCAGCAGAGCCGGGCGTGGGCATCGTGGGTGCCGAGGGCCGGGTCGAGTGCGGCCAGGGCCAGCCAGGCGGCGCCGCCCACCTCGGAGCGCGCCGGGCAGACCGGGCCGCCGAACCGGGCCGGGAGCAGCGTCCGTAGGGTCGCCCCCACCGGGGTCGTGTCGCCGGTCAGGCCTCCGGCGAGGACGATCGGGGTGGTCTCGCCATCGCCCCGGATCCGGCCGAGGGTGGTGAGGAGCGCGGCCGCGGCGCGCTCGACGATCGACCGTGCCGCCGGGTCGCCCTCCTGGTCGGCGGCGCTGACCAGCGGGGCGAGCGCCGACAGCAGGACGCCCGGACGCGAGTTGACCGCCTCGATCACCCGGTCGCGGCACCGCCCGGTCCCGCCCGGCGCCCGCGCCAGCTCGTCGACCGCCCCGGGCCCGGCCAGCTCGCGGAGCACCGAGCCGACCAGATGACCAGGCGGATCGCCGGCGTCGAGCGCGCGCAGGGTGGCACGGACGGCCTCGCGGCCGAGCCAGAACCCTGAGCCTTCGTCACCGAGCAGCCAGCCGTGGCCGTCCGCCGTCCGGGTCAGCTGGTGGCCGGCCACCGCACCGGCGGTCGCGCCCGTGCCGGCGACCAGGACGGAGCCGTCCGGCTCGGGGGTGCCGGCCGCGAACGCGACCTCGAGGTCCGGTGCGTAGCCGGGATCGCAGGTCAGGCCCGCATCCGCCCACACCTGCCCGAACCGCGCGGCCACCGGCGGCGTCCGCAGTGCCGACCACCCGGCCACGCCGATCACCGACGCCTCCACCCGGCCAGGGTCGACCCCGGCCAGCGCCGCCCGCAGCGCGGTGCCGAGTGCGGCCGCCGCCCCGGCGGGGTGGCTGATCGGGTTCCCACCGCCGGCGGTGCTCCGGCCGCGCACCCCTGCGTCGGTCCCGACCACGAGGATGCGGGTCGACGTGCCCCCCAGGTCACCGCCAAGGACCAACGACTCCGCGCGCATGGCTGCTCCGGCTCCGGCTGCGCCTTGACTTTTGTGCTCCTGGCCGTCCAAGTTCACCCTAGCGCACCTCCGAAACCACACCATTGCGGACAGCACACCGCGGCGGATCTCGGACAGGAGGGCCAGGCTCGATGGTGGATGCGGTCAGCGCCCAGGCCTATCTCGATGCCCTCGCGCCGATCATGGCCAGGGTGAGTCAGCAGGCCGGCGGGCCGGTACAGTCGGCGGCCGACCTGGTGGTGGCGTCGCTACGGGCCGGCGGTGTCGTCCAGGCGTTCGGGACCGGGCATTCCGAGGCCCTGGCGATGGAGATCGCCGGCCGCGCGGGCGGGTTGGTCCCGACCAACCGGATCGCGCTGCGGGACGTGGTCATCTTCGGTGGCGACCCGTCGGAGGTGCTCGGCAACGGCCTCCTCGAGCGTGACCCGCAGATCGCCCACCGGCTGTACGACCTCGCCGTGGTGTCGGCCGCCGACAGCTTCGTCATCGCCTCGAACTCCGGCGTCAACGGCGCCGTCGTCGAGTTCGCGCAGCTGGTCAAGGAGCGCGGGCACCGGCTGGTCGCGATCACCTCCTTCACCCAGACGGCGGCCGTGGACTCCCGGCACCCGTCCGGCGCCAAGCTGATCGACCACGCCGACGTCGCCCTCGACAACGGCGCGCCCTACGGCGACGCGGTGCTCCCCCTGCCCGGCGGCGGCACCGTCTGCGCGGTGTCCTCGATCACGGCGGCGCTGCTCGCCCAGCTGCTCGGCGCCGAGGTCGTGCGGCGGCTGCTCGAGGCCGGCGAGGCGCCCCCCGTCTATGTGTCTGCCAACGTCCCCGGTGGGTATGAGCACAACAGCGTCCTGGAAGGTCGGTACGCCGGTCGCATCCGACGTACCGCCTGACCCCTCGATCTCTCAAAGGAGACGGATCCATGGGCACCCCGAACCAGTACTCACGGCGACTGTTCCTCCAGCGAGCCGTCCTGGTCTCGGTCGCGGCGGCCGGCGGCGGCTCCATCCTGACCAGCTGCGCCAGCGGCGGTGGCGGCACCAGCAGCGAGAGCGGCGAGGCGAGCGCCGAGAACCCGTTCGGGGTCAAGGCCGACGCCCCCCTGGACGTGGTGATCTTCAAGGGCGGCTACGGCGACGACTACGCCAAGTTCCACGAGGAGCTGTACAAGAAGAAGTTCAGCGGCGCCGAGGTCAAGCACGCCGGCATCACCGACATCCGCCAGCAGCTCCAGCCCCGCTTCAACAGCGGCAACCCGCCGGACGTGATCGACAACTCGGGCGCCGAGCAGCTGCCGCTGGCGACCCTGGCCGACACCGGCCAGCTGGCCGACCTGACCCCGCTGTTCGACGCCGAGTCGATCGACGGCGGCAAGATCAGGGACACCCTGAACCCGGTGGCGCTGGAGGCCGGCGACTACGGCGGCAAGGTCCTGGTCCTGAACTACGCCCTTGAGGTCTACGGCCTCTGGTACAACAAGACGCTGTTCGACTCCAAGGGCTGGCAGCCGGCCGAGACCTGGGACGACTTCCTCGCCCTGGCCCAGGAGATCAAGGGTGCCGGGATCGCGCCCATGGCCCACCAGGGCAAGTACCCGTACTACATCCAGCAGGTGACCATGGACATGGCCGTCAAGCACGGCGGCAAGGAGGTCGTCACCGCGATCGACAGTCTCGAGCCGAACGCCTGGAAGCACCCGTCGGTCAAGATGGCCGCCGAAGCCCTGCTGGAGATCAAGTCCAAGGGCTACATGCTCCAGGGCACCGAGGGACTTGACCACATCCAGTCCCAGACCCGCTGGAACGAGGGCAAGGCGGCGTTCATCCCCTCCGGCTCGTGGCTGGAGAACGAGCAGAAGAAGGTCGCGCCCAAGGACTTCGCCACCACCGTCGCCCCGACCCCGCTGATGGACGGCTCCAAGCTGCCATTCCAGAGCACCCGGGTCAGCGCCGCCGAGGCGTTCATCGTGCCCGCCAAGGCCAAGAACGTCCCCGGCGGCCAGGAGTTCCTGCGCATCATGCTGTCCAAGGAGGGGGCGTCGAAGTTCACCGAGCTGACGGCCGCCCCGACCGTCGTCACCGGCGCCGGCGAGGGCCTCAAGCTCACCCCGGCGGCGGCGTCGGCCAGCGAGCTCGTCAAGGCCGGCGGGGACAACAACTGGAACTACTACTACTTCGTCTGGTACTCGCCCATGCGGCCCAAGATCGAGACGGCCTTCGGTGAGCTGGCCGCCGGCCGCATGACGGCCGACGAGTTCTGCAGCGCCTGCCAGAAGGCGGCCGACGAGACCGCCAAGGACCCGCAGACGAAGAAGCGCACCCGCAGCTAGCCGGGGAGGGTCACCGCCCCGCGCGGAGAAGGAGACCGATGCGACACGGTCAGTACCGGTTCATCGCGGGGTTCCTGGTCGTGCCCCTGGTGTTGTACGCGGTCTTCGTGATCTCGCCCTTCATCCAGGCGTTCTACTACTCGATGACCAACTGGACCGGCGTCTCGCCGCAGTTCGACTTCATCGGGCTGCAGAACTTCCAGAACCTGCTGCACGACTCGTTGTTCCTGCGCGCCGTGCGGAACAACGCGGTGCTGCTGGTGGCGATGCCGGCGCTGGTGATCCTGCTCGCCCTGTTCTACGCCTTCCTGCTCAACGTGGCCGGGCGCGGGTCCGGCGCCGGGGTCAGGGGGGTTCGCGGGGCTGGCTTCTACAAGCTGGTCTTCTTCCTGCCGCAGGTGCTGTCGGTGCCGGTCATCGCCGTCATCTGGGCCGTCATCCTCGACCCGACCCCGACCGGCCTGGCCAACAGCGCGCTGCGGTTCATCGGCTTCGGCTCCCTTGGATGGCTGGCCGACCCCAACCTGGCCCTGTACTGCGTGCTGTGGGTCCTGGTCTGGGGCAGCGTCGGGTTCTACCTGGTGCTGTTCAACGCCGCCATGTCCTCGATCCCAAGGGACCTGTTCGAGGCGGCGCTGATCGACGGGGCGGGGCGGGTGGCCACGTTCTTCCGGGTCACCATGCCGCTGCTGTGGGACACCATCCAGACGTCGTGGGTGTACCTGGCCGTCCTCGCCCTCGACGTCTACGCGCTGGTCGCGGTCATGACCGCCGGGCCGGGCGGGCCGGCCAACTCCACCCAGGTGATCTCCCTGCAGATCGCCCAGAACGGCTTCCAGTTCGGTCGTGCCGGCTACGCGTCGGCCATGGGCGTTGTCCTGTTCTTCTTCACCCTGCTCATCGCCGCCATCATGCTGCGTGCCACCCGGCGCGAGCGGATCGAGTACTGAGGCCGGCCATGGCGGTCACGACACGCACCGGCGACGCGGGCACCCCGACCTCCACCCCGCCCCGCCAGACCGGCGACGGCCGCGGCACCGGCCGTGCCGGCGACGTCGGGGTCAACGTCTTCTCCCATGTCGTCCTGCTCGGCTGGACGGTGATGGTGGTGGTGCCGTTCGCCTGGGCGCTGCTGGCCTCGGTGAAGACCTCAGCGGAGATCTTCGGCTCGCCGTGGGCGCTGCCCGAGACGTTCCAGTGGTCCAACTTCGCCCGGGCCTGGGACAAGGGGGTCGGCCAGTACCTGCTGAACAGCATCGTGGTCGTCACCGGCGGCGTGGTGCTGACCATGCTGCTCGGCTCGATGGCGGCCTACGTGCTTGCGCGGTACCGGTTCCCCGGCAACCGGGTCATCTTCTACCTGTTCGCCGCCGGGATGATGTTCCCGGTGTTCCTGGCCATCGTGCCGCTGTTCTTCGTCGTGCGGAACCTCGGCATGCTGTCCACCTACCAGGGACTCATCCTCGTCTACACCGCCTACTCCCTGCCGTTCACGGTGTTCTTCATGCACGCGTTCTTCAGGACGTTGCCGACCTCGATCGCCGAGGCGGCGTTCCTGGACGGCTGCTCACACACTGGGGTGTTCTTCCGGGTGATGCTGCCGATGGCCAAGCCCGGGCTGCTGAGCATCGGCATCTTCAACGTGCTCGGCCAGTTCAACCAGTTCGTCCTGCCGTCGTTCCTTTCCCCGGAGCGGCCGGTGCTCGCCCAGGGCATCGCCACGCTGCTGGCCAGCCAGCGGTACGAGGGGGACTGGGGCGCCCTGTTCGCCGCCCTGACCATCGCCATGGTTCCCGTGGTGGTCGTCTACCTGCTCTTCTACCGGCAGGTCCAGGCCGGCCTGACCAGCGGCACCCTCAAGTAGCGGCATGGTCGTGGACACAGAGCTGCTCGTCCAGGCCGAGCTCGGGTCGCAGCCGGACTGCTGGCGGCGCGCCGTCGAGGTCGCCGCCCGGTCCGAGGGCCTGCTGCCCCGGACCGGTGAACGGGTCGCGGTGGTGGGCTGCGGCACGTCCTGGTTCATGGCGCAGGCCTACGCGAGGCTCCGGGAGTCCATGGGCCAGGGCGAGACGGACGCCTTCGCCGCCTCCGAGGTACCGCGCGGCCGCCGCTACGACCGGCTGGTCGCGATCACCCGGTCCGGGACCACCACCGAGGTCCTCACCCTGCTCGAGCGGGTCCGGGGGCGACAGCCGACCCTGGCCGTCACCGCGGACCCCAGGTCGGCCGTGGTCGACGCCGTCGACCAGGTGATCGTGCTCGACTTCGCCGACGAACGGTCGGTGGTGCAGACCCGCTTCGCCACCAGCACGCTCGCCCTGCTCCGGGCGGCCATCGGCCAGGACCTGGAGCCCGTCATCGCCCAGGCCGCCCAGGCGGTGGTGGCCGAGGTGCCGGCCGGCGTGCTCGAGCGGACACAGTTCACGTTCCTTGGCTCGGGCTGGACCGTTGGGCTGGCCAACGAGGCGGCGCTCAAGCTGCGCGAGGCCTGCTCGGCATGGGCGGAGGCCTATCCGGCCATGGAGTACCGGCACGGCCCGATCAGCATCGCCGACGCTCGCAGCGCGGTGTGGTTCCTCGACCGTCCCCCGCCGTCGCTGCCCGAGGAGGTGGCGGCGACCAAGGCGCTGGTCCTGACCCCGACGGGAGACCCGATGGCGGAGCTGGTGAAGGTCCAGCGACTGGCCGTCGCCCTCGCTCTGGCCAGGGGGCTCGACCCGGACCGGCCCCGCAACCTCAGCCGGTCGGTGATCCTTCCCTCCCGGCCAGGGTAGGCGGCCGCCCTGTCCGCGACCGACTGTGTGGCCGCCCTCGACGTCGGTGGCACGACGATCAAGGGGGCGGTCGTCGACCGCGACGGCACGGTCCTGGTTCGGCTGCGCTGGCCGACGCCCACCCGCGACGGCGGTTCCGATCAGGTGCTGACCGCGATCCTGGGCGCGGTCGAGGAGCTCACGGCGGCGGCGCCCCCGGGCGGCGGCGTGCGCGCGGTCGGGCTGGCCGTCACCGGCATCGTGGACGAGCGGCGTGGGATGGCGGTCCATTCCGAGAACGTCGGCTGGCGCAACGTGCCCGTCCGGTCCCTGGTCGAGCGGGCGACCGGGTTGCCGGTCGGCTTCGGCCACGACGTCAGGGCCGGCACCTTGGCCGAGTGGCGCCTCGGTGCCGGCCGGGGGTTCGAGGACCTGGTGTTCGTCCCGATCGGCACGGGCGTCTCGGCCGGGATCATCGTGCAGGGAAGGCCGCTCACCGGTGACGGCCACGCTGGCGAGATCGGGCACGTCAACGTCGGCCATGGGGAACCGTGCACCTGCGGGGGACGCGGATGCGTCGAGGCGGTCGCCTCCGCCGCCGCCATCGCCCGCCGCTACACGGCCGTCTCCGGGCGACCGGTGTCGGGTGCCAGAGAGGTCGCCGAGCGGCTGGCCGCCGGCGACCCGGCCGCCCGGCGGGTCTGGGCCGATGCCACCGAGGCGCTGGCGCTGGCGCTGGCCTGGACCTCCGTCGTCCTCGCGCCCCAGGCGATCGTCCTCGGCGGAGGGCTGGCCCGAGCGGGCGACGTGCTGTTCGAGCCGGTCCGCCAGGCCCTTGACCACCACCTCGGCATGGTCCGGCGGCCACGGCTCCTGCCAGCCACCCTGCAGGACGAGGCCGGCTTCCTCGGCGCCGCCCTGCTGGCATGGGAGGTGCTCGAGCAGGCTGGGACCGCCGGGCACCGAGGGTCCCCGGTCGACCGGGAGACGCCATGATCCTCACGGTCACCCCCAACGTCGCGCTCGACATCACCTACCGGGTCGACCAGCTCACGCCGGGCCTGAGCCATCGCGTGCGGAGCGTCGAGGAACGGGCCGGTGGCAAAGGGGTCAACGTCGCCAGAGCCCTCCAGGCACTGGGCCACGACACCGTCGTCCTCGGGCTGGTCGGCGGCGCGACCGCCGCCGCCGTCACGGCCGACCTCGCCCGCGAAGGGCTCACCCACGAGCTGATCACCGTCGAGGGCCAGACGAGACGGTCCATCGCCGTCGTCGACGCCCGCGACGACGAGGCGACCCTGTTCAACGAGCCCGGCCCCCACGTCCCGGCCACCAGCTGGAACGACCTCGAAGCCAGGCTGGCCGCGAGGCTGCCCGGGGCGACGGCGCTGGTCGTCTCCGGGAGCCTGCCGCCCGGCGCCGGCGACGAC
>DATENJ010000727.1:0-2476 GCA_035275125.1 Actinomycetes bacterium
CCCCGCCCGGGCGCCGCCACCTGGTCGGGATGGGGGCCAGCCTCGGCGGCCTGGCCGCCCTGGCCGCCGCCCGCACCGCCCCGGCCAGCTTCGGCGGGGTGTTCCTGCAGTCGGGCAGCTTCTTCCGGCCGGTCACCGACCACCACGAACGCGACCACCCCCGGTTCCGGCGGATCACCCGGTTCGTCGACGACCTGGCCGCCGGGGGCGGCGGGTCGGCGGAGCCGTCGGTGGCCACCCTCACCTGCGGCACGGTCGAGGAGAACCTCACCGGCAACCGGGTCGTGCACGACGCCCTCGCCGCCCGCGGCTGGCGGGCCGCCCTGATCGAGCACCCGGACGCGCACAACTGGGTGGCCTGGCGCGATACCTTTGATCCCTGGCTGGTCGGACTGCTTCAGGAGCTGTGGGGATGAGACGCGACTACGTGGGGTTGTGGTCGCCCGCGATCGGGGCCGAGGGCGGGCTGCTCGCCTACGGCCACCACGGCCGCCCCCTGCTCGCCTTCCAGTCCGAGCAGGGCCGCTGCTCCGACTACGAGGACCGGGGCATGATCGACGCCGTCGCCGGCCTGATCGAGGCCGGCCGGGTCAAGATCTACTCGGTCGACAGCTACGACGCGGCCAGCTGGTGCGACCCCAACCTGCCCCTCGAGGCCCGGGCCGTCCAGCACGGCCGCTTCGAGGACTGGATCCTCAACCAGGTCGTCCCCTTCATCCACGACGACTGCGGCGGCCCGATCGACGTCATGGTCACCGGGGCCAGCTTCGGCGCCTTCCACGCGGCCAACTTCGCCTTCCGCAGGGCCGACCTGTTCCCCCTGGCCATCTGCCAGAGCGGCGTCTACGACGCCGGCCAGATGGGCTGGGGCGAGCGGGGCGACGCCGTCTACTTCAACAGCCCGATGGACTACGTGGCCAACCTCGGCGGCGACCACCTGGAGTGGCTGCGGGGCCGGCTGTCGCTGCTGCTGGTCTGCGGCCAGGGCCAGTGGGAGGACACCACCGGGGCGCTCGAGTCGACCAAGGCCTTCGACCACCTGCTCGCCGAGAAGGGCATCCGCCACGAGACCGACCTGTGGGGCCACGACGTGCCCCACGACTGGCCGTCCTGGCGGGCCCAGCTCGCCCACCACCTGCCGCGGTTCGTCTGAGGAAGGGGCGCAATGACCAGGACCCACCTGATCGGCCTGCTGCTCGGGACCGAGGACGACTGGCCGACCGCGTTCGAGCAGTACCTGCGCCGCCTCGCCCCCAGCATCACCCTCGACGGCGAGACCCACGAGGTGGCCACCGAGCGGGTCACCATCGAGCCCTTCGACCTGCGCCAGCCCGTCCGCCACGCCCTGGTCATCGACCGCCTGGCCTACTGGTACGACCACCCCCGGGAATGGCTCAAGAAGATCGCCCTGATGGACCGGGCGTACCTGCTCAACAACCCGTTCACCTTCCAGGCGATGGAGAAGCACGCCGGCTACTGCGCCGCCATCCGGCTCGGGTTCGACGTGCCCGCGACCTGGCTGCTGCCCCACAAGGTCCCGCCCGAGAACGAGCGCTTCGCCCCCACCGCCTCGCGCTACAACCGGGCCTTCGACCTCCAGGCGGTGGGGGAGCGGGTCGGCTACCCGATGTACATGAAGCCGTTCCACGGCGGCGGGTGGGTCAACGTCTACCGCATCGCCGACCCGGACCAGCTGGAAGCGGCCTATGACGGCTCGGGCCGGGAGCTGATGCACGTCCAGGCCGGGGTCGAGGGCTACGACATCTTCACCCGCGGCCTGGCCATCGGCCCCCAGACGATGGTCACGCACTACGACCCGACCAAACCCCTGCACCTGCGCTACCAGGTCGACCACGGGTTCCTGACCCCGGAGCTGGGCAACGAGATCGTCACCTTCGGCCTCACCGTCGGCGCGTTCTTCCGCTGGGAGTTCAACAGCTTCGAGGTGATCGTCCGCGACGGCCACTGCTACCCGATCGACTTCGCCAACGCCACCCCCGACATGGCCCTGATCTCGCTCCACTACTACTTCCCGTGGGCCATCACGGCCCTGGCCAAATGGTCGCTGTACTGCGCGGTCACCGGCCGGGCGATGCGCCTGGACACCGAGATGGCCCGCTGGTACGCCGTCGCCGACGACCCGGGCCGGCCCTGGGAGGACAAGCTGGCCGCCTACCGGGCCCTGGTCGACGACTACTACGAGGCCGACCGCTTCAGGGCGTTCTGCGACGAGCATCTCGCCCATGCCGAGGACTGCATGCGCGAGTACATCGAGAGCCCCGAGTTCGACGCCCACCTGGTCGCCTGCATCCAGCGCGCCTTCCCCCCACAGGAGCACGAGCAGTTCGTCGCCCACTACCGCGGGCTGCTCGGCTCCTGGGTCGCCGACCAGCACGCGGCGGCGTCGTAACTATCACACCGATCCTCAGTCGCGGCCTGGTGCTGGTGTTCCTGGCCTCGTTCGGGGCCATGACCG
>DATENJ010000728.1:0-6813 GCA_035275125.1 Actinomycetes bacterium
GACGTCGGTCCGGGCCATGGCCGCCAGCGATGCCTGCAGGTCGTCGGCCTCGACATAGCCGACCAGGAGCCCGTCGTCGTGGAGGAACAGCGAGTAGTTCCGCCAGCCCGTGTCGGCAAGGGCCTTGAGCATCTCCGGCCAGACGACCGCGTGACGCCGGCGGTACTCGTCCATGCGCTCGGGCCGCACGCGCAACAGGAAACAGTGCCGTCGGGCCATCGCCGATCACCTTCCGGACGAGCGAATAAGCTCGTGCTGCCATCTCGCCGCCCCGGAGGGTATCGCATGCGCCTGCCCGCAGAGCGTCAGCTGATTGCCGACTACGGGCGGCGCATGACCAGCGACCGGCTGGTCGTCGGGACCTCGGGCAACCTCAGCATCCGGGTCGGCGACCTGATGGCGGTCACCCCCGCCGGCCACGCCTACGACACGCTCACGCCCGAGCTGGTGTGTGTCCACCACCTGGACGGCTCGCCGGTCGAGGGTGAGCTCGCGCCCACCAGCGAGCTCCCGTTCCACCAGCTGATCTATCAGCACACCGACGCCGCGGCGGTGGTCCACACCCACTCGGTGGCCGCAACGGTCGTCTCCACGGTGACCCAGGAGCTGCCCACCATCCACTACATCCTGGCCGTCATGGGCGGCCCCATCCGGGTGGCCCCCTACGCCACCTTCGGCAGCCAGGAGCTGGCCGGCAACGTGGTCGCCGCCATCGAGGACCGCTCGGGCGTGCTGCTGGCCAACCACGGCGCGATCACCTACGGCCCCACGATCGAGGTCGCCTACGACCGCGCCCTCTACCTGGAGTGGGTGGCCGAGGTCTGGCTGCGGGCCCACGCCCTGCCCGGCTTCACCCCCCGCATCCTCGGCGACCCCGAGATGGCCGAGGTCTACGCCAAGATCCAAGGCAGCTACGGCACCGCCGGCCGCCCACGGGACGCCTCGACCTCGAACCATGCCGATCCCCTGAGGTCGCGGGAGGACCGGCCGACCAGCACCTCGTAGCGGCCCGGGTGGACGACCCAGGTTCCCGAGGGCTCGTCGTAGGCGGCCAGGTCGCCAGGGTCCAGGCGGAGGGCGACCTCCCCGGTGGCGCCGGGGTCGAGGGCGAGCTTGGCGAAGCCCTTGAGCTGGCGGGGCGGCTGATCGGCGGCCGGCGGGGCGGCCAGGTACAGCTGGACGACGTCGGATCCGGGGCGGGTGCCGGTGTTGGTGACCTGGACCGTGACCGTGACCGCCCCGGAGGCCTGGTCGTGCTCCACCCGGGGCTCGCCGTAGGCGTACTCGCCGTAGGAGAGGCCGTGGCCGAAGCAGAACAGCGGCTCCTGCCCGTGCGTGTCGTACCAGCGGTAGCCGACCAGGAGGCCCTCGTCGTAGCGGGCGTCGCCGTCGGAGCCGGGCCAGCGCTCGGGGCCGGTGATCGGGCCCTGCTCCGGCGTGGCCGGGAAGGTGACCGGCAGGCGGCCGCCGGGGTCGGCGTCGCCGAACAGGACGGCGGCCAGGGCCTCGCCGAACTGCTGGCCGGGCAGCCAGGCCTGGAGCACCGCCCCGGCCCGCTCCAGCCACGGCATCAGGACCGGGCCGCCGGTGTTGAGCACCACCACCGTGCGCGGGTTGGCCTCGGCCACGGCGGCGATCAGCCGGTCCTGGTCGCCCGGGAGGGCGAGCGACGTGCGGTCCATGCCCTCGCCCACGGCGGAGCTGGCGAACACCACGGCGATGTCCGACGCGGCGGCCAGCCGCGCGGCCTCCTGGATGCGGCTGTCGGGAGGTTGCCAGCCAAGCTGGACGTTCCCGCCGCCAACCCCGGGCTCGATGACCGGCCAGGCGGTCGAGCTGTTGTAGTCGAGGCGAACGCTCACCGGCTGGCCAGCCCGCAGAGCGGCCACACCCGAGGCCGGGAGCGGCGGCCCGTCGAACACCTGGCCGAACTCCCGCTCGCCGGCCGCGACCAGGATGCCGTCGATCTCGAGCCGGCTGATCCCGGCGGCCAGGACGGTGAAGCGGTGCGGCCCGTCCACGGCCGGGGTGATGGTGCCCGTCCACCGGGCCGACCAGACCGGAGCGGTCAGCCCCTCGGGGGCCGTGGGGATGTCGACGGTCGGGTCGACCACGGTCAGGACCGGCTGGCCGTCGGGCGACTCGCCGTTCCAGTACTCCCCGAGCAGCCCCGTCCCCTCCCCACCCGGCGGAGCCAGCACCCCGGCCGGCACCGTCGGGAGAGCGGCGTCGCCGAACGACCCCTGGGCGAACACAACCCGAACCCCGGCCCCGGCCCGGGCGGCGATGCCGTCCAGGGGCGTGATCCGACGGTCGGGGGCCACCCGCACGCACGGGGAGCCGGCCATCACCCACTGGGCGTCGTCGCGGGCGGTGCCGAGCACCGCCACCGAACCGACCTGCCCGGCGTCCAGCGGCAGCAGCCGGTCGCGGTCGCGCAGCAGGACCATGCCGTCGGTGGCGATCCGGGTCGCCAGCGCGACGTGGGTGGGGGTGCTGGCCAGGGCGGGCCGCCGGCCCTCGTCGGCGAGCGGGTGCCGGTCGAGGCCGGCGTCGAAGATGGCGAACAGGATGCGCCGGACGATCTCGTCCAGCCGCCCGGCCGGGATCGCACCGGAGGCAACGTGCTCGGCCGTCCGCCCTTCGGTGACGCCGAGCCCGGGGATGTCGAGCCCGGCGTTGGCGGCGGCCACCGGGTCACGCACGGCGTGCTTGAAGTCGGGGGCCACGAACCCCTCCCAGCCCCACTCGTCCTTGAGCGTGCGCAGGATGCCCGGGTGCTGGCAGGCGTAGACGCCGTTGAGCCGGTTGTAGGAGCCCATCACCGACCCGGCGCCGCCCCGCTGGACCACCGCCTTGAATGGCGGGTAGTAGAGTTCCTGGAGGGCCCGCTCGGAGACCACGGTGTTGATCGCCGGCGTGCGGCCGCTGCTGGTGGCGTAGCCGGTGCGCCCGGTCTCGGCGTTGTTCCCGACGAAGTGCTTGACCATCGCGATGACGTGGCCGTCCTCGATGGCCCGGACCTCGGCGGCGGCCAGCCGGCCGGCAAGAAAGGGGTCCTCCCCCAGCGCCTCGGGCAGCCGGCCGCCCAGCGGCACCCGGGCGATGTCGACCGCCGGCCCGAGCAGCACGTTCGCGCCGGTGTCGCGAGCCTCCTCCGCGACCGCGGTCCCGTACTCGGCGGCCAGGCCCTCGTCGAAGGTCGCGGCCAGGGCCAGGGAGGCCGGGAACGCGGTCACGTTGCCCGGCCCGCGGATGCCGTTGGGGCCGTCGGCGTACCGCAGGGCCGGGATGCCGAGATGGGCCACCGCCTCGAAGTCGTGGACGGCCAGGGCGGCCTTCTCCTCGGAGGTCATCGTGGCCAGCAGCCGGTCGGCGCGCTCGCCGGCCGCGCTCAACGTGGCTAGCCCTTGACCGCGCCGGCGGTCAGGCCCTCGACAATCCGGCGGTTGAGGAACAGATAGAGCAGCAGCGGCGGGATGGTGATGAGCAGGATGTCGGCGAACAGCAGGTTGTACTGGGTGTTGAACTGGCTCTGGAAGTTGAACACCGTCAGCTGCACGGTGGCGTTCTCGTCCCCGGGGAGGAAGTACAGCGGGTAGGCGAAGTCGTTGAAGATGATCACCGACTGCACGATCACGACGGTCACGATGACGGACTTCAGCAGCGGGAAGATGACCTTGAAGAACAGCCGGACCGGGCCCGCCCCGTCGATGATCGCCGCCTCGTCGAGGTCGCGGGGAATGCTGGCGATGAACGCCCGGAACAACAGGATGCAGAACGACAGCCCGAAGGCGACCTCGAGGAGGATCAACCCCCCGAGGGTCTTGAACAACCCCAGCTTCTGGAGCACCCACACGGTCGGGACGACCGCAGGCGGGATGATGAGGCCGGACAGCACCAGGAAATTGATCAGGCCGTTCCAGCGGCTCCGCCGGCGCTGGACCACGTAGGCCACCATCGCCGACAGCACGACCAGGATGGCCACGCTGGCCACGGTCAGGACGGTGCTGTTGATGAAGGCGATGATCAGCATGTAATCGCGGGCGGCCAGGGCGTCCTGGAAGTTCTGGAACAGCGTCCAGGTGGTCGGCAGCGAGAACTGGAGCTCGCCGGCCTCGGTCCGGGTCTTGGCCGCGGTGAACACGACGAAGGCGAAGGGGACAAGGAACACGACCGCGAACAGGACGATCCCGAACAGGCCCAGCCAGACGTGCCGCCTGGTCCTCACAGGTCGACCTCCTGGCGGGTGAAGAACCGGTTCAGGGGAAAGACGATGGCCGTGACCAGGATGAACAGCACGACGTTGCCGGCGGTCGACAGCCCGTAGAACCCGGCCTGGTACTGCTTGTAGATGACCGACGCGATCACGTCGGAGGTGAATCCGGGGCCGCCCCTGGTCATCGCCCAGATGAGGTCGAAGGACCGCAGGCCGCCGATCAGCGACAGGATGATCACGGTGGTGATCGCCGGCTTGGACAGCGGCAGGACGATGTGCCAGAACCTCCGGAACGCCGACGCGCCGTCCACCGCCGAGGCCTCGAAGTACTCGCGCGGGATGGAGACGATCCCGGCGATGAGGATCACCGTGGCCAGCCCCACCCCCTTCCAGACGTCCACAAGGGCCACCGACAGCAGCGCGTACCTGGGGTCCACCAGCCAGGCCGGGCCCTCGATGCCGATCGCCGCCAGCGACTTGTTGATGAGGCCGTTGGACGGGTCCATGAGGACGGTGAAGGTGAGGCCGACGCCGATGGTGCTGACCAGGACCGGGAAGAAGGCCACCGAGCGCAGGAACCCCCTGGCGATGATCTGCGAGGTGAGCAGCTGGGCGAGCAGGATCCCCAGGACCACCTTGAGCCCGCAGGTGACGACCGCGTAGATGAGCGTGTTCTTCAGACTGATGACCAGTGCCGGCTCCTGGAAGAAGTTGACGAAGTTGTCCAGGCCGATGAACTCGTAGTCGGTGAGGTTCCAGCGGGTGAGGCTGAAGAAGAACGACGAGAAGGTCGGAACGACGAAGAACACGAAGAAGATGACCGCCGCCGGCAGACAGAACCAGAAGGGGTACGGGCTCTTCCTCCGGGCCACCGACGCCGGCGCCGTCACGGAAGGCGCGACGGCGCCGCTGGCGTTCACCTCGGTCGACATCGTCGTTACGACCAGCCCTTGAGCCCGAGCTGCTGGGCCTGCTTCTTCACGTCCTTGTCGTAGAGCGCGGCCCCGTCCTGCGCGGGTCGCAGCCCGGACCCGACCTCGACGGTGATCTGCTCCAGGGCCGGCCCCTTGATCGGGGACTGGAACTCCAGCGCGGGCGTGATATTCCCCTTCTCCACGTAGGCCACCACGTCCTTGACCGCCTGGGGGGCGTCGGCCGGCAGCGTGCAGCCCTTGACCATGTACGGGCCGGCCGGCGGGTAGGCCTTGGTCTGGACGTCGCATCCCTCGGGGCTGGCCACGAAGGCCACGAACTTCTTTGCCGCGTCCAGCTGCGCGCCCTCGGTCGACTTGGGGATGTAGAGCCCGGCGGGCATCCAGATCGTCATCCCGGCCTTGGATGCATCGTCACCCGGCTGCCCGAAGAACCCGACGTCGTTGATGTGATCGGGGTCGGACGCGGCCAGCGTACCCACCGCGAAGGTCAGCATGGGGAAATGCGCGCCCTTGCCCGCGGCCAGGTCGCTCACGCCCTTCTCGAACTTCATGGACCGGTAGTCCTTGTTCTCGTACCCGGCCTTGTGCACCTCCTCAAGGCGCTGGAAACCCTTGACGGCCGGCTCCTGGGCGTACTTCACCTGGCCGGCGGTGTACTTCTCGGCCCAGCCCGGGTCGGCGGCGGCGACATTGTGGAAGTCGGCCAGGACGAACAGCTGCGAGGTCCAGGTGTCCTGGTAGGTCTGGATCACCGGGTCGATGCCGGCGGCCTTGATCTTGGCGTTGTTGGCCATGAACTCGGCCCAGGTCTTCGGCACCTGCAGGCCCAGCTCCTCGTACACCTTGCGGTTGTAGAGGATGCCGCCGGCGGACGACCCGGTGATCGGAGCACCGTAGAGCTCGCTGTCCACCGACACCGTGGGCTTGAAGGCGTCCTCGACCTGGCTCGCCCAGGCCTCGCCGGTCACCGGGGTCAGGTTCTGCCTGGGGTTGAGTGCCTGGAACAGGGAGCCGGAGTTGTACAGGAAGACGTCGGTCATCTCGCCGGTGGAGAGCCGCGTCTTCACGATGTTGTCGCCCTCGCTGCCGCCAGGGCGCTGCTGGACCTGGACGGTGACGTCGGGATTCTTGGCGTGGAAGGCTTCGGCGAGCGCCTGGGCCGGCTTGACGCTCCCGTCGGCGTTGTCGACGAGGAAGGTGAGCGTGGTCCCGCCTCCTTCGTCGCTGGAGCCCAGGCTCCCGGCGCTGCAGGCGCCGAGCACCAGCACACAGGCCACCGAGGCGGCGAGGAGCGCGACCGGCCGCCAGGACTTGGCGAACATCATGAGCGGTACCTCCTTGGATCGGGCTTGCGGCAAGGCGTGGCGGCTATGGCGGCAGGAGATGGTCCAGCCGGGCGTGAAGGGCCTTGCGGCCCTTGGCCAGGCCGGGCGGGGCGAGGGCGAGGGCGTCGACCAGCCGGCTCGACGGCGCGTCGAGGAATGCCTGGAGCCGGGCCGCGGCCTCGGCCTCGTCGCCGACCACGCCCGTCTCGGTGGCGGCGGCGACCACCTGCCGCCAGGTGTCCTCGTGGTCGAGGACGTCGCGGACGGTCGCCTGGGCCCGCAGCGGCCGGTCGGCGGCCGCCGGGTCGGCGGCCTGCCAGGTGTGGGTACCGTG
>DATENJ010000729.1:0-21012 GCA_035275125.1 Actinomycetes bacterium
CGACGCCCTACGGGATACCGGCGTCATCACCATCACCAACGGGACCTGCCGGATCGCGCCAGACGCCGACCTCCAGGAGCTGTCGCTACCCGACACCGTGCAGGGGGTGGTCCTCAGCCGCATCGACCGGCTAGCGCCGCCACAGCAATTGACCCTCAAGGTGGCCAGCGTCATCGGGCGCAGCTTCGCCTACCGGCTACTGCACGACATCTATCCCATCGCCGCCGACCGCCCGACGCTAGCGGATCAGCTGGACGGCCTCCAGCAACGCAGCCTGGTCCTGCCGGAGACACCCGAGTCGGAACTGGCGTGGATCTTCAAGCACGTGATCACCCGCGACGTGGCCTACGAGCTGATGGTGCGGACCCAGCGCCGAGCGCTGCACCAAGCCATCGCCGAGTGGTACGAACAGCACCACCAGGGCGAGCTGCCCCGGTTCTACCCGTTGCTTGCCTACCACTGGAGCCGGACCGACGTCACCGCCAAGGCGGTCCAGTTTCTAGGACTGGCGGGCGAGCGGGCGCTCGAGGGTGGCGCCTATCGGGAGGCGGTGCTGTTTCTGACCGCGGCGCTTGACCGCGACCCTCCGCTGACGCACGACAGCGGGGAAGCGGCCCGGTTCCGGCGGGCCGGCTGGGAGCGCCAACTCGCCGAAGCACAGCTCGGGTTCGGCGGCACCGGCAAAGGGCGCGTCCACCTCGGCCGGTCATTGGAACTGCTCGGGACGCCCCTGCCCAAGACGAATCGCCAGCTTGGCCTGAGCGTGCTGCGGCAGCTGAGCCTCCAGGTCGTCCATCGTGTGTTCCCGAACCAAGCCGTGGGCCGTGGCCGGCGGTCACCGGAGGAGAGCCTGGAGGCGAGCCGGGCCTACATGCGCCTTACCGAGGTCTTCTGGTTCGCCAACGACGTCCCCGCCCTGGTCCACGCCAGCCTCCAAGCGCTCAACCAGGCCGAGCAGGCCGGGCCGTCACCCGAGTTGGCCCGCGCCTACTCGATCATGTGCCTGGCGGCCGGCAGCGTTCCCATCCACCCACTGGCGCGGGCATACGCCCAGCGGGCCGAGCAGACCGCCCGCCGCACCGGCCAGCTGTGGCCGCTGGGCTATGTGCGCTTCATCACCTGCGTGTACACGATCGGTACCGGCCGGTGGACGGAGCTGCACGATGCCCTGGCTGAGGCCCAAGGTCTGCTCGAGCAGGCCGGGGACCGCCGGGCACTCGGCGACGCCCTAACCGTGCAGGCGATGTCATCGCTGTACCGCGGCGAGTTCCAACGCGCGGCGGCCGGGTTCGACGATGTCCACCAACGTGGCCGGCGCGACGAGAACATCCAACATCAGGTCTGGGGGCTGCTCGGCAAGGCCGAATGCCTCCTGCGGTCCGGCCAGTTAGGCGAGGCGGCCCAGCTGCTCGACGCGGCCCTGGTGCTGCTCAGCGACCACCCCGACCAGGCCGAGCAGCTGCGAGCCTACGGCCTGCTCGCCATCGTGCGGCTCCGCCAGGGAAAGGCCACGGCCGCGCAGCAGGCGGCCGACCAGGCCGCACGCCGGATCGCCACGTTTCGGGCGCCGACGGCTCACTACTTGCTTGAAGGGTACGCCGGCGTCGCCGAGGTTTACCTGTCGTTGTGGGAGACCAACAACGATTCCAGCGACACCAACCGGGCGGCCCGGCATGCCTGCCGAGACCTGCGAAGCTTCGCGCGCATCTTCCCGATCGGAAAGCCGCGGGCCCGGCTCTGGCAAGGGCGCCTTGCCCAGCGCTCGGGACGGACAGAATGGGCACAGGCGGCCTGGCGGGCGGGCTTGGCCGCCGCTGAGCGGCTCGGGATGCCGTTCGAGGCTGCGCTGGCACACGCTGAACTCAGCCGACATAGCGCCGGCGAGCCACAACGACAATGGCACCTGGAGCAGGCCCAGACGCTACTGCACAAGTTAGGCATCGCCGACGATCCCACCCGCAGCCCCCCCGATCCGCCGGCACGGTAAAAGGCCCCGCCACGTGGCCTTGGTCAGGCCGCAGCGCTGGATGTGGGACCACGACATCGCCCGGCGGCTGGTCCTCGTCGCTTGCTCTGGTGGTCATTCTCACAGTCATTCCACCAGGCCGTACTACAACCAACTAGAGCGCACTGGCCGGAGTCCTCACCCAACCTGAGCTGCCTAGACCCTTCTGGAGCGGTCTGAGCGGAAGATTGGCAGTTATCTCCTAAACAGCAGGTTCAGGTTCGAGTCCTGCCAGGGGCACCAACCCTCGGCTCTAGCGTTGCCCTCCGATGGTGACGTGAAAGAGCTCCCATTCGGCTGGGACGCCTCGTAGGTTGACCGATCCGAGGGATGCGAACATGAGGTCGGTGCCTGTGGCGAGGTCACGCACCGTGCGGGTGACCACTACCTGACCCGCGCTGGCCTTGCCCATCACACGAGACGCGATGTGCACGCCGATCCCGCCCACGTCGGGACCAAGGAGCTGGATCTCGCCCGTGTGGATGCCCGCCCGTATCCTGATCTCCGACTCGGCTAGTCCGTCGACGATCTCGACGGCGCACTGGATCGCCCGTGTCGGAGTGTCGAAGGTCGCGAGGATGCCGTCGCCCGTGCTCTTGATGAGCCGCCCGCGGAAGCGGTCGACCTCCGCGTGCGAGATGCGATCGTGGCGATCGAGCAGTTGTCGCCAGCTGCGATCTCCCAGAGCGGCTGCGCGGCCTGTCGAATCGACGATGTCGGTGAACAGGACCGAGGCGAGGATGCGGTCCGCGTTCTCCGCGGCCTGCAGCGACTTGATCTGCTGATCCGACCACACGTAGGCCTCCGAGTGCTCGCTCGAAGGCGCGTCGCTCGACGGCTGATAGCGAACCAGCACGACGCCCGAATCGAACGCCCGTGTTCCGACGAGCCGGAAGTGGGCGGTGTCCAGTTGATCTCGGAACAGGTGTTTCCCGCTCCCCAGGACCACCGGATACAGCATGTACCTGAGCTCGTCGATCAGGTTGTGCTTCAGCAGGAGATCGAAGAGGTCAGCGCTTCCCGACACGAGGATGTCCCCGCCCGGGCTCTCCTTGAGCTTCGCGATCTCCGCCGGGACGTCGCCCGAGATGAGCGTCGAGTTGTTCCATGACAGGTCGGTCAGGGTGTTCGATACGACGTACTTGGGAAGGGCGTTGATCCGTTCACCGAGGAAGACGTCGGTCGCGAATGGCCAGAACGCGGCCCAGAGTTGATAGGTGACCCGTCCCAACAGGAGCGCATCGATCTCGAGGAGCTGTTGGGCGGCATGCGCCAGCATGTCCTCGCTGGTGAGGCTCAGGGCCCAGGCGTTGCGTCCATCTCGGTGCTCTTCGTGCCCCGGCGCCTCGATGACGCCGTCGAGGGTCACGAACTCCGAGACCAAGATCCTTCTCATCTGCGCCCTCCGGGGAGATCGTTATGACTCGATCGAGTGCCGGGCGAGGACTCCGCAGAGTGTCTCATGCACGAACCTGCGAGAAGCCGCTCGTGACGCACCGCCGCTCGGGCCGTGGTTCGATGAAGTCGCCGCCGCGTTCGGCCTGCCGCTCCCGACCGGAGCTGCGCTCGCCGTTGCCGCGCTGGGAGCTGCGCTCGACCTTGGCCGTGGCCCACTTGAGGCTGGCCCCGACCTCGTCGGCTTCCAGTTCGGTGACCGAGCGCTTGTCGCCCTCGGGGGTGTCCCAGCTGCGCTGGCGGAGCCGCCCGGTGACCATGACCCGGTCCCCCTTTGGTTAGGGACTCGGCCAGGTTTCTCGGCTTGGCCGCGCCACACGTTGACCTTGAAGAAGCTGGTGTCGGCGTCGCGCCACTGGCCGTCGTGCTGGACGCGCTGGGTGACGGCCACGCGCAGGTTGGCGACGGCGATGCCGGTGTTGGTGAAGCGGACCTCGGGGTCCTCGACCAGGTTGCCGACGATGGTGGTGTGGTTGTCTGCTGCCATGGTGCTGCTCCTTGCGTGTGCTGGTTTGGTCTGTTCAGCGAAGCCAGCTTGGTGGCGCGGCTTACAGGCTGCGCCAATAGGCTTCGCGCTCGGGTCCGTGTGAGCAGGGGCAAGGTGAACATCGCGCTGCTAAGCAGCCTGGCGGAAGTTCTGCGTGCAACCCCGGGGCGAACATGATGGGCTGAGGGCTATCCCTGGCATTGGGGGCGCCTTGTCTGGGTGCTGGTTCATCCTCGATGGGGACGTCGTGCATGGCTGATCCACCAAGCGCGCACCGGCCAGCCCCGCCTATGCGGTCGCGTGCCACGGCATGGACCGCGTACGCGGCGTGTGCGCTGGCGTTGCTGTATGCCGTGCCGAGCTTCTACTGGGTCCTGGGCGGCACTGCCGGCCTGGACACCGTGGGCGGGGCGATCGAGGAGCTGGGCCGCAGCCGTGACCCCGCCGGCGTCGCGTTGGGCATCGGCGCTGGCGTCCTGAAGGTCGCGGGGGCGCTACTGGCGTTGGCCCTGGTCCGCCCGAGGGCCGTGCGATCCCCCGTCGGCTGCTGGGTGGCGCCGCCTGGGCCGCCGGTGTGGTGCTGACGGCCTACGGTGGCCTGCTGGTCGCGGTGGGGGCGCTGGTGTTGACCGGGCTGATCAGCCCCTCCGGTCCGGTAGACCGGGCGGCGCTGCGGTGGCATGTCCTGCTGTGGGACCTGTGGTTCCTGGTGTGGGTCTGGTGCTTGGCGTGGCTGCCTGGCACTACGGGCGGGAATCCCGCAGTCGGGGTGCGATGAACAGTCGGGCATGGCATCCGGCCGCCTGGCTCCGTGCTGCGGCGTGGCGACACCAAGCCTGGGACCCAGCCGTTCGGCGTCTGAGGTTATGTGCAGAACTTCTGGCCACCTGCTTAGTTCGTTCGCCGGTCTGGATCAGGGTAACGGTGTGGTTTCTGTCGGTTCGCCCTCGATGCGGTCACGCTGCCCACTGCCCCCCGTCATGCCGGCCAGGGACTCGACGAAGCGGGTCAGCAGCCGGGCGAACGCCGCGCGGTCGGCGTCGGTCCAGCCGGACATCGCCGTGGCGAAGATTGAGCGGCGGAATCGGTGCAGCTCCTCGGAGAGGGTGTTGCCTCGCTCGGTCCGGACCAGGAGCGCACGGCGGCCGTCGGCCTGGTCGGCTTCCCGGCGCACCAGGCCCGCCTGAACGGCGGCGGCCACGAGTTTGCTCGCTCTTGGCTGGTCGACGTTGAGGGCGGCCGCGACGCCGGAGACGGTGGCCGGGGTGCCGGCCTGCTCCGCGGCCTCGATCGTGTCGAGGACGTCGATGGCTGAGCCGCCGACGACGCCGGTGTCGTCGGTGTCGTCGCGCCCTTCCGCGAGGCGGGTCAGCGCACGCCGGGTCTGGCTCCTGCGAATCGCGACCATGGCGCGTTCCACGGCCTTGACGTGCTCATCCTCTTGGACCTGCTCGCCGCTGGGGCGCTTGCGGGGCACGACGCCTCCAATGCATAATCTTTGATATCTAGTTGCTAGATTACATGTGTTAGGAGGTTCGATGACGACCGAAGGATCCACCGGATACTCGTTAGGAGGTCCGACGACCCAAGGACCCACTGGATATCCGATCGGATACTGGCTCAAGCGGTTGGACCGTGTGATCGATGGCGCATTGGACGCCACGCTCGCCGCCGAGGATCTCACCCGCCGGCACTGGCAGACGATGAACTTTCTCCACGAGGGGCCGAGCGACGCACCTGCGCTGGCCGAGGCGCTGCGGCCCTTCTGGGATCAGGGTGCGATCACGCTGGATGAGGTCTTGAGTGACCTCGAGCGCCGGGCGCTGGTCGCTAACGACGGGGGCCGCTACGCGCTCACGGCCGCGGGGACGGCCACTCGGGCCAAGCTCGCCGAGCAGGTCGACGTCACCCGGCGCCGGCTCGTCGACGGCGTCACCCGAGAGGAGTACCTGGCGACCGTGGAGGTGCTGCAGCGCATGACCGCCAACCTGGAGGGGGAAGGCGCTCCCGCGGGCTGACCCGCCCGACGGCTTCGCATCGCCACCGATCCCGCCAGCTTGCCGCTGAGCGGGCTGCAGTTGACGGCCGTGGGTCGCCCTCTGCGGCCGCTGCCTCGACGCCAGGCTAGTGCCAGCCCGGTTGGTCAGGCGGGGCAGCTTGTCGAAGCATCATCTGCCCGCACGGTGGGCTGCGGTTGCCGTGCAGCGGTCCGCCGATCGCCTGGTCCGAGCCCAGCACTCGACCTGGTCCACGTTTGGTCCACACGCCATCAGAACCGAGCGGTCCGCAACGGTCTCTACGTTTACGCAGGTGGAAGGTGCCATCCACTGGCGCGTGCGCAGAACCCTATGCGGATGAGGTTGCTTCAGATCCTCTTCTGTTTCACCCAAGGTCCGGCGCCCCCAGCTGAGCCGAGGGCGCCGGAAGAAGGACTGCTGGAAAGAGGGCTGGTCGTTGAAGTCCCCGCCGCGCTCGGCGGCGGGCACGCCGGCGGCCGACGAAGCCGACCACGACCTCACCAATGAAGGCGCCGCCACCTAGGAGGTAGGTCACGCACAGGCAGAACAGCAAGAGGCCAAGCAGTCCTCTGGCATCGGCAACCGCCCCCCAGCCCCGCACGATGAGAGTGATCAGCCCGAAAAACAGGACTATCCCCACGGCGGCAGCGCCGGGAACCCACCACCAGCGCAGCAGGTGGCGGACATCCGACTCGGCGGCCGCTCGGCGACGTGTGTCCGGCGGTTGCGGCTCTGGCGCGTCCGGCGGTGCGGGCTCGTCCACGGCCATCCCTGACATCGCGACCCGGCTGTCCGGCGAGCCTACACTCGCGACCCGTTGCCGGTTGCAACCCCCGAGCCGGGCCTGGCAACGATCGAACCAAGCTGACACTCTGAAACTGACGGGGATGGTCCGGCCGCTGTCCGTCAGGAATTGATGCCCGAGCGGAGTGACAGTCAATAATTCCTTGCATGCAGCGAGGTTCTGGATCGCTTGGCCACCGCCGTCGCTTCTGGTGCTTGATCTGGCTGGTCGCGGTGGTCGTGCTGCTGCCCTTCAGCGGCTCGTCGGTCGCCCAAGGCGACGAGCGGCTGGCGTTCCTCGACGAGGCCCCGCTGGAGTTCGACCTCAACCAGGCGCCGGGCGCGACGCAGACGGTCGAGGTGGTCAACGGCGACACGAGGGCGCTGGACCGTCTGGAACTTCGAGTCTCCGGCCTGCCTGTGGGTGTTGTCGTGGTGGAAGAACCGGAGCGGACGGCGCTTCAGCCGGGTCAGGTCGCAACCTTCACCATCGTCCGGCGCGGCGAGGGGACTGGCGGCGAGGGCCGCTTGGTGGCCGTCGGGTCGAATGGGGCGGTTGCCAGACGCACGGTTGTTCTCGCCGTCCCGAGCCCCGCTGGCGACGACCTCGACGAGGTGACGATTCGGGCATGGCGCATGTGGCCCTTCAGCGGCTGGTTCGACGTCGACACGGTCGAGGTCGAGGGCTCCACTGGCGTCCCCGCCGACGGGCCGGTCGGCTTCGTCTCCACACCGGCCGACGTCGCCCAGGTCGTCGTCGAGGGCGGCGCATTCGGTGCCACCGGTCTCGGCCACGTGGGTGAGTACACCGGCAAGGCCGATCTCCGGCCCGGCGCCGACGGCGGCGACCTCGCGCTCAAGGTCCTGGCCAAGGACATCTGGCTCTGGCCGTTGGCCGTCCTTGTCTTTGGCTTGGGTGTCGTCGGCCTCATCAACGAGTACACCAGGCGCGACCGACCGGCTGATGTCTTGCGGATACGGCTGGCAAGGCTCCTCCGGTCCGCCGCCGACAAGGAGGCGGCGTCGCTTGACCAGCTGCGCCGGGCGATACCGAAGCTCAATCCGGTCGTCCCCCGGATCCGCGGGCAGGGAAGCGATGTGCTCCTGCTGGATACCGAGGTCGCAAAGGCTCTCGACGACTTCTCGAACGCCGTCGATGATTCGGAACGGGACAGGTTCGCCGCCGAGGGGATCCGCTGGAAACAGCTCGAGGGCTATCTGAGCGACTACCGCACCCTCCTGGACAGGTTGGTGGATATCGGCAGGGAGCTGTCCAAGATCCGGATTCGCCGGGTTGGGGACCGGGAGCTGTCCAAGGCACCGGTTCTTGCACCGATCCTCCGCCTCTTGCAGCCGCCCGGCCGGCTCGCCGACACCGATGACCTTCGCCAGCGCCTCGCCGAAGCCGAGGCCGCGCTTCCTCGTCTCAAGCTGATTGTGAAGATCCAGGACAACCTGTTGCATGTCTGGGACCACAAGCCGTCCCTGCGGAACAGAGCCGAGTCGCAACTGGACAACCTGTGGTCCGCCGTCGGTGATCTCGCGACCGAGGAGGCCGACGCCAGGAGTCTCTATGAGGAGGCGGCCAAGCTCCCCGCTACGGCAACCCTGCCGATGCAGCCGCTACCAACGCCAGCGGCGCCAGGTGGAGCTACAGTCGGCGTGGAACCCAGACCAGAGCTCTGGCGTCGCGGCCCGCGATCGGGTACCGGACGGTGGGTCGTGGTCGCGGTTGGCCTGATTCTCGGCGTCGCGTTCCTCTACTTCCTGGGGGCCAACACTCTTGGAGTCGAAGGAACCCGCCCCACCTTCGGGTGGCCCGAGCTTCATCCAAGCGCCGCGCAGCTGAATGTCGCGGGCACGGTCGTGCTCGCGGTGCTCGGCTTCCTCCTCGCCCGGAATGTGCGGCGGCGGGTACGGAGACGGGAGGAGAAGCGCCTACTCGGCGAGGACGAGGGCTCGCTGAAGCGAGCTCTTGACCGCCGCGACGCACTTTTCGCCGTCCTCAGCGCCTTCCTGGTCATCCTCAGCGGGATGTCCCTCGTCTATGCGACCGACCCGACATTCGGTACCCCTGGCGACTACCTGACCATCCTTCTATGGGGCACCGCCCTCACCGAGGGCCTCACCCTGGCAAGGAGCCTGCTGCCAACCCAGCTCGGCTAGCACCCGGAGGACTCCGGTCAGCTTCCCGCTCTCAGTGACCTTGCGCTGGCATCAAGGCAAGGATGCGGTCAGGATCGGCTTTGCGTCCAGCAACCCGGCCATACCTCTGCGATCACTTGGACAGCGTTGGACGGCCACCGGTTCCGGGCCCTTCTTGCGTGCTGGTGAGGATCAGGTCGCCACGGTCGCGCCGCGTCCGTGTCCTAGTTTGCTCGGGTGCGGGATCGGACAAGATCACGGCGTCCGGAACCTGCCAGCGTTGCCGACGATCTCGGGGTGATGAACGAGGTGGCTGTGCTGGGCACGAAGCTCCACGTCCCGGCGACTCGGCGGCCACTGGTGGCTCGCCCTCGGCTGGTGGAGCTGGTGCGTTCGGGCGGCTCCGAGCTGCCCAGGCTGGTGCTCGTGTCGGCGCCGGCGGGATTTGGCAAGACCACACTTCTGAGCCAGTGGCTCGCACCCGCCCGACCTGGCGGGCAGGCTCCTCGTGTGGCGTGGCTCTCACTCGACGAGGGAGACAACGACCTCCGTCGGCTCTTGACCCATCTCGTCGGGGCGCTGGAGACCAGCGGGCTGGAGGTCGGCGCCCAGACGACGGCACGGCTCGAGAGCGCTCATGAGCTTTCCACCGAGACGATGCTGACCGACCTCGTCAACGACGTTGACCTGATGGCGGAGGAGACGGTCGTGGCGCTGGACGACTACCACGTCATCGACAACGCGGCAGTCCACGAGGCGACGTCGTTCCTTCTGGAGCACCTACCCCGACATGTGGGCCTCGCCATCGCCACTCGGGCGGACCCGCCGCTGCCCCTGGCGCGGTTGCGCAGCAGGGCGGACCTGGTCGAGGTGAGGGCGGCCGACCTGCGCTTCACCCCCGGCGAGTCCGAGACGTTCTTCAACGAGCTCATGGGTCTGGACCTCAGCCCGGACGACATCCTGGCCCTCGATGCGCGGACGGAAGGCTGGCCGGCTGGGCTGCAGCTCGCAGCGCTGTCGATGCGCGGTCGCGATGACACGTCGGGGTTCATCGATGCCTTTGCCGGCAGCCACCGTTTCGTCCTGGACTACCTGGTCGAGGAGGTGCTCCACCGACAGTCCGACCGTGTCGCCGAGTTCCTCATGGCGACCGCCGTGCTCGACCAGATGACCGGCTCACTCTGCGACGCCATCACCGGACGCGACGACGGCAGCGCCATGCTCGAGGAGCTCGAGCGCAGCAACCTGTTCGTCGTCCCCCTCGACGACCAGCGCACCTGGTACCGCTACCACCACCTGTTTGCGGACGCGCTCCGGGCTCGACTCTCGGGCGAGGACCCTGCCCGCGCCCTCGCCCTGCACAGCAGTGCCAGCCAGTGGTACGCCAACCACGGCATGCTCGAGAACGCCGTGCAGCACGCCCTCGCCGGCCGGCAGGGCGGTCGAGCGGCGGACCTCGTCGAGACGGCGCTTCCCGAACTTCGGCGGAGCAGACGCAACCGCCTCCTTCGTTCCTGGCTCGGCGCGCTGCCCGAGAGCGAAGTCCGGACCAGGCCGGTGCTGAGCGCGTCAATGGCGTGGACACGACTGGTCGCGGGAGACCCGGATGGCGTCGAGGGTTGGCTCGGCGACGCCGAACGCGCCTTCCAGGCCTTGCCCGTTGACGCTCCGATGGCGAGCGACGAGCTCCGGACCCTTCCCGCCTGGATCTCGATCTACCGGGCTGCCGCCGCGCAGGCGCGTGATGACGTGACGGGGACGGCTGCGCACGCCCGGCAGGCACTCGAGCTGGCCGGCCCGGAGGACCACCTCGCCATTGCCGGAGCCGCAGGCTTCCTGGGCCTGTCCGCGTGGGGGGCTGGCGACCTCGAGACCGCTGTGGAGACGTACTCGGAGACGGTGCGGAGCCTGCACGCCGCGGGACACATCGCCGACGAGCTTGGGAGCACGGTGGTCCACGCGCAGATGTGGACGATTCGTGGCCAGCCCCGGGTGGCGAAACGGCTCTACGAGCGTGCCCTGAGGACGGCGCAGCAGGACCCCGGCGCCGCTTCCACCACTCTTGGTGACCTGCACGTCGGGTTGAGCGAGGTCCTGCTGGAACAAGGTGACCTGGGGGCAGCGGCGTACCACCTTCAGACGAGCAAGGAGTTGGGCGAGGGGGCTTCCTTCCTTGAGAACCGCCACCGGTGGTACATCGCCATGGCCGGACTGCGGGGTGCCCAGGGGCACCACAAGACCGCGGTCGAGCTGCTGGACCAGGCCGAGTCGCTGTACCTGCGCGGCTTCTTCCCCGACGTGCGCCCGATCCCCGCGATGCGGGCTTCGGTCCACATCGGCCAGGGGCACCTGGACGAGGCGTGGGACTGGGCGGGTGAGCACCAGGTGACGGCGGTGACGGAACCGACCTACCTGAACGAGTTCAACCTGCTCACGCTCGCACGGCTGCTCGTCGCGACGGCACGGTCCGAGGGCGAGTCGACAGAAGCCCGAGGCATGATGCCGACGCTTACTCGGCTGCTCGAGGGGGCCGAAGCCGGGGGCCGAGTGCGGAGCGTGGTCGAGATTCTGGTCACCCGAGCGCTCGTGCTCGAGTCGCTCCACAACCGTGTCGAGGCGCTGGATTCCCTTGCCCGAGCACTGACCGCGGGAGTGCCGGCTGGGTTGTTGCGCCCGTTCCTCGACGCGGGCGAACCACTCCAGAGCCTGCTCGGCGAGGTCGGGCGGCGGCCGGCAACAAGAGAACACGTGCAGGCGTTGCGCGTTGCTGGCAGCGCTGCGGCGGTGAGTCTGACCACGACGGACGGACCGGGTCAGGGAACGCTGAGTGATCGGGAGCTGGAGGTCCTGCGACTGCTGGCCACGCCCCTGAGCGGCCCGGAGATCGCACGCCAGCTGTTCGTGTCCATCAACACTCTGCGCACCCACACCAAGCGCATCTTCACCAAGCTCGACGTGAACACTCGGGCGGCCGCCGTCAGCCGCGCTGCCGATCTCGGTCTGCTCTCGGCCTCCTGAGGCGCGGAAAATCACAACCTCGGGTCACATCATGTGGTGATGTGCCAGCGCCAGGCCGGTTCCTAACATCCTGGACACCGTCGGACATCCGCCCGGCGACCAGCCCAGGAGGGGAAGGAACCTCGCCATGACCATTACGGCCACCCGACTCACCCAGGCCGCAGGCGTCTGCGCCGCGGTCGCGGGAGCGATCTTCATCGGCGTCAACATCAATCACCCGCATGTGGACGTCGCCTCCATCACCACGACCGAACTCGTCATCCGGAACTCGCTCAAGGTCCTGATGGCCGCGCTCGCGCTGGCCGGTATCACCGGCATGTACCTGAGCCAGGTCCGCCGGAACGGAGCCCTCGGACTGCTCGGCTATCTGGTCCTCGGCATCGGCTACCTCCTCATCATGAGCACCACCTTCGTGACCGCGTACGTTCTGCCCTCCATCGCTGCGACCGACCCCAGCTACGTCAAGGACGTCATCGCCGTTGGCACCGGCGGCAGCGCAACCGGTGACATCGGGGCGCTGGAGACCATCAACAGGATCCAGGGCATCGCCTACCTCGCCGGCGGCCTCCTCTTCGGCATCGCGCTGTACCGGGCACACGTTCTGGCCAGGTGGGCGGCCGCGCTCCTCGCGGTCGGTGGGGTCGTCAGCGCCGCGCTCTCGGTGATGCCGGACGCCTTCTACCGCCTGCTGGCCTACCCGAACGGGATCGCGATGATCGGCCTCGGCTACTCGCTGTGGAGCCTCGCCCGCAGGGACGTCTCGACGCAGCCCGCCACGGTCCCTGACCGGCACGCGACGACGACGGGTGGAGAAGCGACCGCATGACCACATGAGCACCGCGACGCCGTACGGCTACGTGCTGCGGGTCGACGGCCACCTGGACCGTCACTGGCGCTCCCGGTTCGGTGACCTCGAGCTGACTCACCATGACGACGGGACCTCGACGCTCGCAGGACCGGTCGCCGACCAGTCGCAGCTCTACGGCCTGCTGGCAGGCCTGCGAGACATCGGAGCTACCCTCCTGTCAGTCCAACCGGTCGACCAGCCGGACCCCGACGAGCGGTCACCGCCTGGGTTCTCGACCCTCGCTCACACCGGCGCCGTGCTCGCGTGCGAACGGCACGCCCAAGAGTGATAACAGGGAGGACTTCATGAACTACCGGAGGATCGCGACCTTCACAGGGTGGTTGTGGATCATCACCTTCGTCACGTCGATCCCCGCGCGACTCTTCTTCTACGCTCCGGTGCTCGACCACGAAGGGAACTACGTCACCGGCGCGGGGAACGATGCCCAGACGCTCATCGCGATCGGGGCAGTGCTCGAGCTCCTCCTCATCATCTCGAACGTCGGGACGGCCGTCGTCCCCTACTCGATCCACAAGCGGGTGCATGAGGCGGGCGCCGTCGCCTACGTGACGGCGCGCGTGGTGGAGTGCACCTTCATCGCCATCGGCATCGTCTGCATGCTCGCCATCTCCAGCCTCCGCCAGGACGGGCCGAATGGGACCGACGCCGCGGTCGGGCAGGGCATCTTCGCGGTCTATGAGTGGACGTTCCGGATCGGGCCGGGCGTCTTCGCCGGCATCGGGAACGGCCTGATCCTGGGGTGGCTGATGTACCGATCCGGCTTGGTGCCCCCCCGCTTTGCCTTGTTCGGGCTGGTCGGTGGGCCGCTGGTCAGCATCGTGGGCGTCCTGGTCATCCTGGGCGTCCTTCCGGCCGAAGGCCCGGCCCAGGTGCTGGTGGCCCCGGAGTTCATCTGGGAGCTGGGGATCGGCATCTATCTCATCGTCAAGGGCTACAGGACTTCGGCTCCGGCCCTCGCGGGAACGCAGGAGGCCCCACTCGCCTAGTTGTCCTGGCAGGTTGGAGCGCGGGTGGTTGTCGTTCCACTGGCTAGAATCGTCGGGATGCCAGGACCGACCGCACCAAGCGCCGGACCCGTGGGGAGGGCCCGCACCCTCGCGCAGGTGTACCGGCACTTCGGTGAGGTCGACGCCGCCGGAACATCGCCGCTGTACCAGCGCGTGGCCGTCGCCCTGAGTGAGTCCGAGGAGGCGCTGGGGGCCATCGAGGCGGCGCCGGCGCGCAAACGGCACCCCAGGGTGATCCTGGCCGCGCTGTATGACCTCGCCCTGGCCGGACGTGCCCCGGCGCTGGCCGCGGCCTATGCCGCTTCCGACGGCGACGCTGCCGCCTCGGCGGCGATCGACACGCTGGTGGGTATGACCGACGCGGTGGTGGGCATCGCCGTGCGCCGGCGGACGCGGGCCAACGAGACCGGACGCTGCGCGGTGCTGTATCCGGCGATTGCCGAGGCGGCCCGCCGGGTCGGCGCGAATGCGGTTGGGCTGGTCGACGTGGGTTGCTCGGCTGGGCTCAATCTCACTGTCGATCGGGTTGGCATCACCTACAGCAACGGGCAGTCGCTGGGCGACCCGTCGTCGCCGGTGCAGCAGTCGGCTTCGGTCGTGGGGGACCGGCCCATCCCGACCCGGGCGATGCCCGAGGTCGTCGCCCGGGTCGGGATCGACCTGGATCCGCTCGACGTGACCGACGCCGATGACGCCCGATGGTTGCGCGCCTGCCTGGGGCCGGATCAGCCGGAGCAGCTGGCGAGGCTGGACGCGGAGCTGGCGTTGGCGGCGACGGCCCCGCCGCTGCTGCTGCAAGGCGAAGCCGTCGAGGTGGTGCCCGACGCCTTGGCCCGTGTGCCCGCCGGCGCCCTGGCCGTGGTCACCACCACGTGGGCGCTGTCGCAGTTCCCGCTGGAGCGCCGCCTGCGGTTCCTGCACCGCCTCGACGACGCGGCGGCCGGCCGCGCGGTGGCGTGGGTGTCGGTGGAGGGGGTCGGCGTCGCGCCGACGATCCCGACCCTTGGCGATCGCCGCGCCTCTGGCCACAGCATCATCGGCGTGGCGGTGTTCGACGGGTCGGCGCTGCACGCCGAGGCCATCGGCCGCTGCTGGTCACAGGGCCGCTTGCTGGCCTGGCTGACAGGAAACTAGCCCGGCTCTGCCGGAACGCAGCCTGCCAGCCCAGGAACCGCCGGGCGACCCCCGGCACCAGGGGGATGAGCTGGAACCGTCTCGGATGGCCGTGGTCTCGGGATTCCTGGTAACCGGAAGGTTGGATGGCGGCTGGCTGGGATGCCAGGCCGTTATCCGTCGGGCGATGGTTGAGGCCGTGAACCCACCTGAAGGAAGGAGTGGGATGAAAGCTGCTGTGCTGAATGCCCTAGGGGAAGCGCCCCGCTACGAGGACTTCGCCGAGCCCACGCCCGACAAGGACGAGGCGCTGGTACGGGTGAGGGCTGCCTCGCTGAAGAACAGCGACAGGATGATGGCCGACGGCTCCCATTACGACAGTTTCCGCCAGCTGCCCGCCGTGGTCGGTCTCGACGGCGTGGGGGTGCTGGAGGACGGTACCCGTGTGTACTGCGGTGCTCCCAGGGCGCCCTTCGGGACGATGGCGGAGACGACCGTGGTGCCAAGGGCGTTCTGCCTGCCGGTACCGGATGCGGTGGACGATCTGACGGCAGCGGCGGTGCCGAACCCGGCAATGTCGTCGTGGCTGTCGCTGGCGTGGCGAGCGAAGCTGCAGCCTGGCGAGACGGTGCTGGTCCTCGGCGCGACCGGGGTCGCCGGGCGGCTGGCCGTCCAGGTCGCCAGGCACCTGGGGGCCGGACGGGTCGTCGGCGCTGGGCGCAACGCGGAAGCGCTGGCGGCGCTGGCTGGCCTCGGCGCTGACGCCACGATCCGCCTCGAAGGGTCGGACGCCGAGCTGGAGAAGGCGTTCGCCGGCCAGGCCGGGGACGGCGGCTACGACGTGGTCCTCGACTACCTCTGGGGTCGCCCGACGGAGGCGCTGGTTGCCGCCCTCACCGGTCACGACCTGATGGCCAAGCCCACCAGGACGCGCCTGGTCCAGGTCGGCGAGATGGCGGGACCGGTCCTGAGGCTCCCGGCCGAGGCGCTGCGCAGCTCGGGCCTTGAGGTCATGGGCAGCGGCGGCGGCAGCATCCCGCCGGCGGCCATCTTCGAGACGTTCCCGCGGTTGTGGGAGCTGGCCGCCAAGGGCGGGCTCCGCGTCGACGTGGAGCCGGTGCCCCTCGCTGACGTGCAGGCGGCGTGGCAACGCAGCGACCTGGGGGGGTCGCAGGCTGGTGCTCGTCCCCTGAGCCCTGGCGCCGATGCGGGCCTGGTCGGTAAGTTCCCAACGGCCGACATGGTCGACAACTCCCTCGACAGCTCAGCCCGCCGGCCGGGCATCGACGACAAGGAGCACTATGAGATACCGCAGGCTCGGCTCCTCGGACCTGGAGGTCTCGGAGATCTCACTCGGGTCTTGGCTGACCTTCGCGGGCGGCGTGGAGTTCGAGCAGACCCGCGCGTGCACCGACGCGGCGTTCGAGGACGGCATCAACTTCTTCGACACCGCCAATGTCTACGGCCGCGGCGCGGCGGAGTCGGCGTGGGGTGAGATCCTCGCTGGCCGCCCGCGGGACTCCTATGTGCTGGCGACCAAGGTGTGGGGCCAGATGTCGGACGACCCGGCCGACCGGGGTCTGTCGGCGGCCCAGATCGGCAAGCAGATCGACGCGTCGCTGGGTCGCCTGCGGACCGACTACGTCGACCTCTACCAGGCGCATCGCTTCGACCCCGACGTCCCGATCGAGGAGACGATCGAGGCGCTCCAGCAGGTCGTGGCCTCGGGCAAGGCGCGGTACCTGGGCTTCAGTGAGTGGACGGCGGAGCAGCTCCAGGCGGCGATCGACCTCGCCGGACCGGACCTGTTCGTCTCCTCCCAGCCCCAGTACTCGATGCTCTGGCGGGCGCCCGAGGCCGAGCTGTTCGGGCTGTGTGCGGCCAACGGCATCTCCCAGATCGTCTGGTCACCCCTGGCCCAGGGCGTGCTGACCGGCAAGTACCGCCCCGGGCAGGCGCCGCCGTCCGACTCGCGCGCGGCCAACAGCGACATGAATGTCGCGATGGATCGCCTGATGGACGACGACGTCCTGGAGGCCGTGGAGCGCCTGCGGCCGGTCGCCGATGAGGCGGGCCTGTCGATGGCCGAGCTCGCGTTGGCGTGGGTGCTGCGCCGCCCCGAGCTGGCGTCGGCGATTGTGGGTGCCTCGCGGCCCGAGCAGGTCCACGCCAACGCCAGGGCCTCGGGCACACAGCTGACGCAGGACACGCTGGCGGCCGTCGAGGAGGCGTTGGGCGACATGCCGGTGAAGGAGCCGACGCTGGCCCCGCTCGCGCGATCCGGCGTGACCCACCGCCAACCCGGCACGCCATAGACGGAACCCGGACCTGGCAAGGCATCCGCGCTCTCCGACCGCCTGTCGGGGCTGTGCCACGGTCGCCCATTGACAAGATAGCTTAGTATCTAAGTTAGATTGTTAGTGAGTTCCAGGACGAGGATGGGCGGCCGTGACCGACACTGACGCGGGAACCCGTGGGGAGCTCGCCGAGGAGATCCTTGGGGGGCTGGCGCGGCGGCACAGCACCGCGACGGTCTTGTTCCATCACGCGGTCGCCGACCGCCTCGGGCTGGGTCCGACCGACCACAAGTGCCTGGACCTGCTGCTGGAGCGCGGGCCCATGACCGGGAGCGAACTGGCCGCCATCACAGGGCTCACCAGCGGGGCCATCTCCGGGGTGGTCGCCCGCCTGGAGCAGACGGGGCGACTTGATCGCGTGCCGCATCCCCACGACGGACGAAAGCAGGTGCTCTCGCCCTCCCCGCAGGGGATCCAAGACGTCCTGCACGTGTTCGAGACGGTACGGGCGGACACGGCCCCGCTCCTGGAAGGCTTCGACACCAACCAGCTCGCGGCGATCGCGCAGTTCCTCACGCGCGCCACTGAGCTGGCGTACCGGCGCGCCGCCATCCTGCGTGCCCAGAAGCTCCTTCCGTCCGAGCGGGCTTCGCCTGTCAAGACCGGCGACAAGGGGTCGACATGACCGACGACCAGCAGATCCTCGACCTGTTCAACCGCATGTGTCTGGCCTGGACCAACGGAGATGCCAGGGCCTATGGCGCCTGCTTCACCGCCGACTGTGACTACGTCTCCTATGACGGCAACTGGGCACGGGGCCGCGACCCCATGGTCGAGTCGCACGACAAGCTGTTCCGAGGGGTGCTGTTCGGCTCGGCCCTGGTCGGAGAGGTGGAGTCGATCCGCCACCTCAGCGACAACATCGCGTTGGTGCATGGCACCGGCTCGGTGCTTGTCGCCTGGCGCGCCCGCCTGCCGAAGCGTCGCCGCACCCGCAACACGGTCGTGGCCGTCCGGACCCCCGACGGCTGGCGCTTCACCGCCATGCACAACGGCCGCATCCGTCCGGTCGGGATCCCGGAGCCGGACTCGTTCCCCTCCCGGGTCGCCCGCGGCCTGGTTCGAGCGACCGGGGCGCTCGGCATCGGTCGGGCCCGACCGGACCACCTGACTGTGCCGCTCGGCCGATACCGTTCAGCCGGAAGGTAGCGGCTCGCACCTTCAACCACGGGAGGAGCAGCATCGTGACGGCCAGCGGGGCAACGGACGCACACGGCACCGGACAGTACGCCGAGGTCAACGGCGTCAACCTCTACTTCGAGACCCACGGGGCCGGGCGGCCGATGATCCTGCTGCACGGCGGGCTGGGGTCGGGCGAGATGTTCGGGCCGGTCCTTGACCTCCTGGCCGAACGCCACCAGGTGTTCGTGGTCGACCTGCAGGGCCACGGCCGCACCGCCGACATCGACCGGCCGCTGGACGTCCGGCTCATGGCCGACGACATCGCGGCGCTCATCGACCACCTTGGGCTGGACACCCCGGACCTGGTGGGCTACTCGTTCGGCGGTTGGGTGGCGCTGCACACCGCGGCCAGGTACCCGGCCAAGGTCCGCCGACTGGTGACGGCCTCGGCCAACATCCGGCCCGACGCGATCTATCCCGAGATGCGCGTCCAGCAGGCCCAGGTGAACGCGGCCGCCGCCGAGTTCATGACCGACACCCCGATGTACCAGCTCTACCAGCGGGTTGCGCCACGACCCGAGGACTTCCCCCAGCTGCTGGACAAGGTCGGCGAGGCGATGGCCAAGGACTTCGACTTCACCGAGGAGGTCCGAGGCCTCCAGGTGCCGACCATGATCGTCGCCGCCGACGCCGACATGGCCCCGCCGAGCCACTACATCGAGGTCTTCAAGCTGCTCGACGGCGGCGTGCGCGACGGCGGCTGGACGGGTGAGGGCCGCCCCAAGGGCGGTCACGCGCTCGCGATCCTGCCCGGCCTGACCCACTACAACGCCGCCATCTCACCGCTCTTCGCCGCGGCGACCCTCACCTTCCTCGACGAGCAGCCGAGCTGAACGCCCCTTCAGATAGACGAGACGACCAGCAGCACCGCACCGACCCAGAAGAGCACCAGCGGGACGCGACTCGTGCGGTTCTCCTCGGAGGTCCTCGCGGCGCCTCGATTGCGGCGTCGCGCCGAGGTGTCGATCAGGAGCCCGGCGGTCATCAAGCCAATGCCGAGAACCTGGATGGCCCGGCCCATGTGTCCTCCCTCCAGGTCCGCTCGTCGCCTAGGTGCGGAGACTACGCGCCGAGGAACTTCAGCACCGCCAGCACCCGGCGGTGGGCAGTGTCGGTCGGCGCCAGGTCCAGCTTGGTGAAGATGTTGCTGACGTACTTCTCGACGGCGCTGGGGCTGACTCGTAGCGCTTCGGTGATGCCGTTGTTGGAGCGGCCCTCGGCCATCAGTTTGAGGACCTGGAGCTCGCGGGGGGTGAGGCGGTCGAGCGGGTCGGTGCGGTGGCGGACGAGGAGCTGGGCGACGACCTCGGGGTCGAGGGCGGTGCCGCCGGCGGCGACCCGGCGCAGGGCGTCCAGGAAGTCGGCGACATGGGCGACCCGGTCCTTCAGCAGGTAGCCGACGGCGCTGGTCCGCTCCGAGAGCAGGTCGGTGGCGTAGCGTTCCTCGACGTACTGGGAGAGCACCAGGACGGCGACCTCCGGGTACTGGCGGCCGATGACCAGGGCGGCTCGGATGCCCTCGTCGGTGTGGGTCGGGGGCATCCGCACGTCGACAACGGCGACGTCGGGGCGGTGCTCGCCCACGGCACGGAGCAGCGCTTCGGCGTCGGTGACCGCGTCGACGACCTCGAAGCCGCCGTCGGTGAGCAGCTTGGTCAGGCCGGCCTGGAGCAGGACCGAATCCTCGGCGATCACGACCCGCATGGCAGCTCCACCGTGATCACCGTCGGTCCGCCGGGGGGGCTCTCGACGCTGAGGGTGCCGTCGACCGCGGCCGCGCGCTGGGCGAGGCCGCGCAGGCCGGTGCCGCCGCCGTCCGGCGAGGGGTTGTCGGGGGCGAGGGTGGCGCCGCCGTGGCCGTCGTCGGCGATGACGACGTGCAGCCGGTCGCCGGCTCGTTCGACGCTGACCTCGGCGTGGGTGGCGTCGGCGTGCTTGGCCACGTTGGTCAGGGCCTCGGACACCACGAAGTAGGCGACCGCCTCGACGGCGGGGGCGCAGCGGGTGGCCACGTCGACCCGCAGGCGCACCGGCAGCGGGGCGTTGGCGGCGATCCCGGAGAGGGCCGCGTCCAGGCCGCGGTCGTCGAGCACAGCCGGGTGGAGGCCGCGAACCAGCTGGCGCAGCTCGGCCAGGGCCTCGGTGGCCTCGTCGTGGGCCTGCTCGATGACCTGGCGGACCGGCTCGGGCGCGTCGGTGAGGCTGGCCCTGGCCATGCCGAGCTGCATGGCCAGCGAGACCAGCCGGCGCTGGGTCCCGTCGTGCAGGTCGCGTTCGATCCGGCGGCGCTCGGCGTCGGTGGCGGCCACGATCTCGGCCCGACTGCGGGCCAGCGACTCGACCCGCAGCGCCAACTCCTCGCCGCGGCTGGGACCGAGCAGGACCCGCCCGGCCACCTCGTCGGCCCGGGCCACGCCCCTGGCCACCAGCGGCGCCAGCAGCAGCAGGACCGCCGCCAGCACGGCCGCACCGATGCCGATCCCGAGCCGCCCGCCGTCGCCCAACCAGCCGGCAAGGTAGGCGACGGCCAGCACCGGGGCCAACCAGCAGGCCGCCACCAGCACCCCGCCGGCG
>DATENJ010000730.1:0-10085 GCA_035275125.1 Actinomycetes bacterium
TGCGCCCCGGGTCCCCGGACGGGCGCGCCCCGCGCCTGCCGTCGGCCGGGACCGGGCCGGCCACCGCGGAGGAGCTCGAAGGCTCCGGCGAGCCGACCTTCGGCGACACCTGCCACGTTGACGTGGCCGACCGGCACGGCAACCTGGTCGCGGCCACCCCCAGCGGCGGCTGGCTGCAGAGCTCGCCGGTCGTCCCCGGGCTCGGCTTCTGCCTCGGCACCCGGGCCCAGATGCTCTGGCTGGAGGAGGGGCTGGCCAGCTCCCTGCGGCCCCGGACCCGGCCCCGGACGACCCTCAGCCCGTCCCTGGCCATGCGTGACGGCGAGCCCTGCCTGGCCTTCGGGACACCGGGCGGGGACGCCCAGGACCAGTGGACCCTGCAGTTCTTCCTGGCCCACGCCCGGTTCGGCCTCGACCTCCAGCAGGCGGTCGACATCCCCAGCTTCCAGAGCGACCACTTCCCGAGCTCGTTCTGGCCCCGCCGGGCCCTCCCGGGCAAGCTGGTCGTCGAGGCCGGCCACGACCCGGCCACCATCCACGGCCTCCGGCAACGGGGCCACCTGGTCGAGGTGGCCGAGCCCTGGTCGCTCGGCCGCACCTGCGCCGCCGGCCGCGACCCGGCCACCGGCTTCCTGGTCGCCGCCGCCAACCCCCGAGGCCGCCAGGCCTACGCGGTCGGCCGCTAGCGCGCCGGCTCTACAGTGTCGGGACCGGGAGCGGGCTCGAGCGAGGAGGAACATTGGTGCCGGTCAAGGCGGTCGTGTTCGACCTGGGCGGGGTGCTGATCGACTGGGACCCACGCTACCTCTACCGCAAGCTGCTGGACGACGAGGCGGCGGTGGAGGAGTTCCTGGCCACGGTCTGCACCCCGGCGTGGAACGCCGAGCAGGACCGGGGGCGGCCGTTCGCCGAGGGGGTGGCCGAGCTGGTCGAGCGCCACCCGGCGCACGCCGCCGCCATCTCCGCCTACCACGAGCGCTGGCCGGAGATGCTCGGCGGGGCCGTCGACGGCACGGTCGAGATCCTGGCCGAGCTCCGCGCGGCCGGCGTGCCGGTGTACGCCCTCACCAACTGGTCGGCCGAGACCTTCGGGGTCGCCCGCGAGCGCTTCGAGTTCCTGGAGTGGTTCGACGGCGTGCTCGTCTCCGGCGAGGAACGGATCATCAAGCCGGACCCGGCCATCTTCCGGCTCCTCCTCGACCGGTTCGGCCTCGACCCGGAGGCCACCTTCTACGTCGACGACTCCGAGCCGAACGTGGCCGCCGCCGACCGGCTCGGCTTCGACGCCGTCCGGTTCACGACCCCTGCACAGCTTCGACGGGACCTGGTTGCTCGGCGGCTGCTCGCCCGATCCGCTCCCAGTGCTCGGCCATGACCCGGTAGGTGTCGCCCATCAGCTCGGCCACGGCGAGCTGACCCGGCCGGTCGCCGCGGGCCTTGAGCCGTTCGATGATCTCGGCGGTGAGCTCGACGGTGCCGCGGTGGAGCTCGGCCTGGGCCCTGGCCAGCTCGGCCACGTCCCCCGGCTCGGCGTGCTGGGTGAAGAACAGCTTCAAGAGGCCGAGGCTGCGGATCTGCGGCGGCTCGCTGGTCGGCTCGGCCAGCCAGCCGGCGAGCGCGGCGCGGCCCTCGCCGGTGATCCGGTAGCTGCGACGCCGCCGGCCGGTGTGCTCGCGTTCCTCGGCCAGCAGCCCTAGGCCGGCCAGACGCTCGGACTCTGCGTAGATCTGGCTGTGGGGGAACGGCCAGAAGTGGGCCACGCCACGGCCGACGGCGGTCTTGAGGGCGTACGGGGTCGAGGGGCCGTCCCGGGCCACCAGCCCGAGGACGACGTAGGAGACGGGGTTGAGGTCGGGCCTTGACATGCTCCAGATCATACCATACATTCAGGATCGTCTGAATCAGACTATCACGTTGGAGCCGGGCGGGCTCCGCAGCCAAGGAGCTGGCCATGGCCGAGTACGAGACTCTCCGCCAACGACACCTGGCCGACCTGGCGGCCCTGCTGCCCGAGCACACCCAGCGGCTGCACTGGCCGGCCGAGCGGCTGGGCCGGGAGCGGCGGGACCACCTGCGCGACCTGCTGCGGGTCGCCAGGTCGTCCTCGCCCTGGCACCGGGACCGGCTGGCCGGGGTCGACCCCGACAGCTTCGAGGAGACCGACCTGGCCGGCCTCCCCCCGATGACCAAGGACGACCTGATGGCCAACTGGGACGCCGTGGTCACCGACCGGCGGCTCACCCTCGACCTGGTCGAGGACCACCTGGCCGGGCTCGAGTCTGACGCCTACCTGTTCGACGAGTTCCACGCCGTCGCCTCCGGCGGCTCCAGCGGTCGCCGGGGAATCTACGTGTTCGGCTGGCGGGCCTGGGCGACCGGCTACGCCGGCTTCATGCGCCCGACGGTCCTGGACCGGGCGGTCACCCCCGAGCTGGCCGCCGCCCCGATGCGAATAGCCATGGTCGGGGCCAGGAATGCCACCCACATGACCAGCGCCATGCCCCAGACATTCGCCAACCCGGCGGTCGACGTCGCCCTGTTCCCGGTGACCCGGCCGCTCGGCCAGATCGTGGCCGGGCTCAACGACTACCAGCCGCTGGCCCTGATGGGCTACCCGTCCATGCTGACCCTCCTGGCCGCCGAGGCCCGCGCGGGCCGGCTCCGGATCCTGCCAAGGCGGATCACCACCACCAGCGAGCCCCTGCTCCCCGAGGCGCGCCAGGCCCTCACCGAGACGTTCTGCGCCCCGGTGGCCAACATGTACGGGACCTCCGAGGCCGGCCCGGTCGGCGTCGGCTGCTTCCGAGGCCCCGGCATCCACCTCTGCGACGACCTCGTCATCGTCGAGCCGGTCGACCTGGACGGCCGCCCGGTCCCGCCCGGGGTGCGCTCCGACAAGGTCTACGTGACCGCGATCACCAACACGACCCTGCCGCTGATCCGCTTCGAGCTCACCGACCAGGTGACCGTCCTCAAAGGGCCCTGCCCCTGCGGCTCGGCCCACACCCTGGTCGCCGACGTCGAGGGCCGGCTGGACGACGTCTTCACCTACCCGGGCGGCCAGCTGGTGCACCCGCACGTGTTCGGCTCAGTGCTCCGCCGCGACCGGGGGATCGTCGAGTACCAGGTCCGCCAGACCCCGGCCGGGGCCGAGGTGCTGGTCGTCGGCGCCCCAGCCGATCCGCCGGCCATCGCCCGGCGGGTCGCGGCCGAGCTGGCCGGGCTTGGTGTGCCAGGGCCGGCCGTCGAGGTCCGGGTCGTGGACCAGCTCGAGCGGCAGCCCACCGGCAAGGTCAGGCGGTTCCGGCCGCTGGAGGTGGTGGAGGTCAGCCGGCCGGGCTGAGGTGGCGGGACCACCAGTCGAGCACGGCCTCGAACCGGGCCACCCGGTGGCTGGGCAGGCCGGAGCGGGTCAGCTCGTGGCCCTCGCCGGGGAACAGCAGGAGCTCGACCTCGACCTTGCGCTGCTTGAGGGCGACGAACAGGCGCTGCACCTGCTCGACCGGGCAGCGCCAGTCCTGCTCGGAGTGGATCAGCAGCATCGGGGTGCGGATCCGGTCGACGTACGACAGCGGGCTCTGGGCCAGCACCCGCTCGGGGTCGGTGCCGTTGTACTGGGGGACGAAGAACCAGCCGATGTCGCTCGAGCCCTCGAAGCTGTCAAAGGCGTTGCAGGCCCGTTCGCTGATCCCGGCCCGGAACCTGTCGGTTTGGCCGACCAGCCAGCTGGTCATGAAGCCGCCGTAGGAGCCGCCCATCACCCCGACCCGGTCGCCGTCCAGCTCCGGGTCCTCGACGGCGGCGTCCAGCAGGGCGAGCACGTCCTGGCTGTCCAGGTTGCCGAAGTCGCCGACGATCGAGCGGCCGTGGGACTCGCCGTAGCCGGCCGAGCCGCGCGGGTTGCCCATCACCACCGCGTAGCCGGCCCCGGCGTACACCTGGGCCTCGTCGAACAGAGTCCAGCCGTAGTGGGCGAACGGCCCGCCGTGGACCATCAGCACCACCGGGAACGGGCCCGTGCCGGCCGGCTTGAGCACCCAGCCGTGCACCCTGGTCCCGTCGGGGGCGGTCGCCTCCAGCTCCTCCATGGGCCGCAGCGAGGCCGAGCGGGCCAACTCCACCCCGAAGTCGGTCAGGGTCCGCTCCTGTCCGTCAACCACGACCACGACCTCGCCGGCCGACAGGGGGTGGCTGACCACGGCCGCGACCACCCCGCCGGCCACGGCGTAGTCGTGCACGCTGCGCCGGCCGCCCAGCAGCTCGGTCGGCTCGCCGCCGTCGACCGGGAACCGCAGCAGCCGGATCGCCCCCCGGTCAAGGGTGATGGTGGTGACCGCGTCCTCGTCGGCCAGCAGGGGAAGGATCCCGCCGCCGAAGGCCGGGTCGTGGTCGTAGCGCTCGGGGTCGGTGAGCCGCTGGGGCTTGCCAGACCCGTCGGCCGGGACCGACCAGAGCATGGTCGGCCGCCCGGCCAGGTCCGGCTCGACGGCCACGAACCATATGGTCGACCGGTCGGGGGAGAACGCCGGCCGGGCCACGGCCAGGTCGGTGGCGGTCACCCTGACCGCGTCGCCGCCGGACGCCGGGGCCACGAACACGTCGCTGATCGCGTCCTCGTCCCTGGTGTCGTGGCGGGCCGAGACAAAGGCCACGCTGGCCCCGTCCGGGCTCCAGGCCGGCTCGCCGTGGTCGTAGTCGCCCCTGGTCACCTGGACCGGCTCGGCGCCCTCGGCCAGGGCGTCGACCACGAACACGTGCGGGCGACGGTCGAAGGTGAAGCCGAGGTTGTCCACCCGGTACTGGAAGCCGGTGATCCGCCGCGGCGGCTCCTTCTCGGGCGGGACGTCCTTGCCGGCGCCGTCCTTGCCGGTGCCGTAGCGGCCCTCCTCGGGCACCCGGGCGACATAGGCGATCCGGGTCGAGTCGGGGCTCCAGGCGAACGCCTCGACCCCCAGTGGGTGCTCGCCCACCCGGCGCGGCTCGCCCCCGTCGGTGGGCATCACGTGCAGCTGCGGTTTGCTGTCGTCGCCGGCCCGCAGGAACGCCAGCCAGCGGCCGTCGGGGGAGAAGCGGGGGCGCACGTCACGCCGGCCCGAGGTGAAGCGGCGGGGCGGGGCCGAGCCGTCGGTGGGCATGATCCACAGGTCGGCCCGGTACTCGTCGGCCTCCAGGTCCATCCGCCCGACGGCCACGGCCAGCAGCCGTCCGTCGGGGGTCAGGGTCGGGGCCGAGGGGGTGCGGAGATGCGCGAGATCGCTCGGTTGCATGCCTTCGACCCTACCACGCACTCGCGGTCTGGCTGCCTGCCGCCAGGCTGGCCATCCAGCTGCCGTGCAGCCGGGCATACGCGCCGTCGGGGTCGGCCAGTAGCTGGGCGTGGGTGCCCCGCTGGACCAGCCGGCCCCGCTCCAGGACCAGGATGAGGTCGGCGTGCTCGGCGGTGGCCAGCCGGTGGGCGATGGTGATGGCCGTCCGGCCCTCGGTGAGCCGCTGGATGGCGTTGCGCAGCGCCACCTCGGTGGCCGGGTCGACGGCCGAGGTGGCCTCGTCCAGGATCAGGCAGCCGGGGTCGGCCAGGTAGCCGCGGGCCAGCGCGACCAGCTGGCGCTCGCCCACCGACAGGTACTCGCCGCGCTCGCCGACCCGGGTGTGCACGCCACGAGGAAGCCCGTCGACCCAGCCGCCAAGCCCCAGCGCCTCGAAGGCGGCCCGGACCTCGCGGTCGCTGGCCTCGGGCCGGCCCATGCGGACGTTGCCGGCGACGCTGGTGTCGAACAGGAAGCCGTCCTGGGGGACCATGACCAGGGCCGACCGCAGCGAGGCCAGGCTGACCTGGCGCAGGTCGGTCCCGGCGACCCGGATGGCCCCGTCGGTCGGGTCGGCCAGGCGGATGAGCAGCTTGGCCAGGGTGGTCTTGCCCGACCCGGTGGTCCCGACCAGGGCCACCCTGGTGCCGGGCGGGATGGCCACGCTGACCTCGGTCAGGACAGGCGGCCCGCCGTGGTACGCGAACGAAACTCCGTCGACCTCAATGTCGAGCGCCTGGGCCGGCAATGGCAGCCCGGGCCGGGGGTCCTCGACCTCGACCGGGGTGTCGAGCACGTCGAGGACCTTCTTCCAGCCGGCCACCGCCTGCTGGGTCATGTCCAGGATCTCGGTGAACTCGGCCACCGGCTCCAGGAAGATCGTGACCAGGAAGGCGAAGGCGACCAGGGTGCCGACGGTCAGCCCGCCCTCGGGGCCGATGGCCATCCCGACCAGGAGCACGGCCGCGGTGGTGAGGACGCCGAACAGCTCGCCGGAGGGGAAGAAGAACGCGCCGATGGTGCCGGCGCGGATCTCGGCCCGGCGGCGCCCGTCGACCGAGCGCATCACCCGGCGCTGGGCCTGGTCCTGGACGCCGTAGGCGCGGATGACGACCGCCCCCTGGATCGACTCGGAGATGGCGGCCAGCGACTCCCCGACCCGGGTCCGGACCAGGTCCCAGGCCACCACCACCCGGCGCTGCATGACCCGGAGAACGGCCGCAAGGGGCAGCACGGTGGCCACCGCGACCAGGGCGAGACGCCAGTCGTAGATCACCATCGCCACCAGCGCGGCCAGCATCAGGGCGCAGTTGAGGATCCAGGCCAGCCCGCCCCAGCGGAAGAACTGGCCGAGGGTCTCCACGTCCGAGGTGACCCTCGAGACCAGGGTGCCGCGCTGCTCCTCGGTGTGGTGGGCCATGCTGAGGGCGTGGATGTGGTTGAAGGCCCGCACCCGCAGGCCGCACAGGGCCCGCTCGCTGGCCGTGGCCAGCCGCTGGTTGGTGGTCCGGGCAGCCCAGGCCGCGACCAGGATCAGCACCACCCCGGCCCCGGCCAGGACCAGCATCCCCGAGAGGTGGGCGTCGCCGCCGACGATGTGGCGGTCGATGGTCTGCTGGACCAGCACCGGGGTGACCACCCGCCCGCCCCCGGCGACCAGGGCCAGGGCCAGGGTGAGGACGGCCCCCTTGCGCAACTCGGGGGAGGCGGCCAGGCCCCGCCGGAGCAGCCGCAGGGCCGGGATCTGCCCGGCCTCGACCTCGTTCCCGTGCCTCACGGCCCGCGTACCTCCTGCTCGGCCTGCTCGTAGGCGCGGACCAGGCGGGCGTAGCCGGGCGTGGTGGCCAGCAGCCGGTCGTGGCCGCCCTCGGCGACCAGCCGGCCCTCCTCCAGGTACAGCACCCGGTCGGCCAGGGCGATGGTGGCCAGCCGGGAGGCGACCACCACGGTCGTGGTCGACGGCAGGTGACCCTCCAGGGCGCCGAGGATGGCCGCCTCGGTGACCGGGTCGACGCTGGAGGTGGCGTCGTCGAGGACCAGCAGCCGCGGCCGGCCGGCCAGGGCGCGCGCCAGGGCGACCCGCTGGCGCTGCCCGCCCGACAGGGTCGCCCCGCGCTCGCCGACCACGGTGTCGTAGCCCTCGGGCAGGCGGGTCACGAACTCGTCCGCCTGGGCCAGCCGGGCCGCGTCCACGACCCCGTCCTGGTGGCGCTCCAGCCGGATGTTGTCGGCCACCGAGGTCGAGAACAGGAACGGCTCCTGGAAGGCGATCGACACCGCCGCCGCCAGCTCGCCCCCCTCCAGCTCGGCCAGGTCGCGGCCGCCGAGGCGGATGGTGCCCCGGTCGGGGGTGAGCAGGCGGGCCAGCAGCAGGGCCAGGGTCGACTTGCCCGACCCGGTCGGCCCGACCAGGGCGACGGTGCTGCCGGCCGGGACCCGGAACGACACCTCGGCCAGCACCTCGGCGCCCCGCTCGTACCCGTACCCGAGCCGGTCGACGGCCAGCTCCAGCGGCCCGGCGGGCAGCTCCCGACTTCCCGGGGCGCTCACCTCCGTTGGCAGGGGCTCGGCCAGCACCTCGGCCACCCGCTCGTAGCCGGCGACCGCCCGGGGCATGTCCCCGAGCACGTACCCGATCAGGCGCAGCGGCCAGATCAGCAGGGCGAACAGGTTGATCAGCCCGACGAGGGTGCCGGCCGTGATCGCCCCCTGCTCGATCCGCCAGACGCCGATGACCAGCAGGCCGACGGTGGTCAGGGCGGGCAGGGCGTCAAGGCTGGCCTCGAAGTTGGCCGTCACCCGGGCGGCCTCGATCCGGGCGTCGCGCAGCAGCTCGGCCTTGTCGGCGAAGCGGCGGCCCTCGGCCTCCTCGGCCTGGAGGGCCTTGACGACCAGGGCCCCGTCGAAGCTCTCGTGGGCCACCGCCGACATGTCGCCGAGGCGCTCCTGGCCGAGCGTGGTCGGGTGCTCCACCCGCCGCTGGAAGACCAGGTTGAGGACCAGGATGGCCGGGACCACGAGGAGGCCGAGGGTGGCCAGGACCGGGTCGGCGAGGAACAGCCAGACCGCGGCCGCCCCAAGCATGGTCAGCACCCCGGTGGCGAACGGCAGCGGCGACAGGATCTCGGAGGCGGCGTCAAGGTCGCCCTCGGCCCGCGACAGCAGCTCGCCCGCCGGGTGCTCGTGGTGCCAGGTCAGCGGCAGCCGGTGGTAGCGCTCGACCAGCCTGTCGCGCAGCGTCGCCTGGACGTTGGCGTGGACCATGGTGGCGGCGATCCGGCGGGTGATGATCCCGACCGTCTTGACCAGCCCGACGGCCACGATCGCGGCGGCAGCGGCCACCGCGACCCCGGTGCGGAGCTGGCCGGTCTCGAACCGGGGCGTCACCGCCCGGTCGACCACCTGGCCGAGGACCCACGACTGGGCCACGGTCCCGACGGCGTAGACGGCCGCCCCGAGCACGGCGACCACGAACGGCCGGGGATGGAGGGCGACCTGGCGGCGGATCACGCGCAGGCCACGCCGGAGCAGGCGTCCGTGGGGGGCGGTCGGGGTTGTGGTGCTCACCCGGCCATGGTGCCGGAAGAGCTCCCCTCCAAGAAACCGAGTTTCGCCAGCACCGCGGCGGCCGTCTTGATCCCGGTGTGGAAGCGCTCAAGGTCGAGGTTCTCGTTGGGGGCGTGGTTGGCCTGGTCGGGGTTGCCGAGGGGGATCCCGAAGGTGGGCAGGCCGAGCACGCCGGTGAACACGTGCAACGGGAGGCTGCCCCCGAGCACCGGCACGAGCAGCGGCTCGGCACCCTGGGCGGCGGCCATGCCGGCGCGGATGGAGGCGGTCCAGGCCGAGTCCATCGGGGTCCGCGACGGCTCCATCGAGCCCTGGCGGACCAGCTCGACCCCGGGGGCGTGCCGCCGGACGTGGGCTTCGAGCTTGCCGTAGACGTCGTCGGCCCGCTGGGCGTGGACCAGGCGCACGTCGCACTTGGCCACGGCCTCGGCCGGCAGGACGGTCTGGGTGCCCTGGCCGCCGTAGCCGCCGTGGAGGCCGTTGATGGTCAGGGTCGGCCAGGCGGCCAGCCGCTCGGCAAAGCCCCGGTCGACCGGCGCGTCCAGCCGCTCGAGCCCGAGGTCGGCCTTGACCGCCTCGACGTCGACCGGGAGCCGGTCAAGGGCCGCCAGCTCGGCCGCCCCCAGCGGCTCGACCTCGTCGCCGAACCCGTCGACGGTGATCCGGCCCTCGGGGTCCTTCATCGTCGCGAGCAGGTGGACCAGCGTCCACAGCGGGTTGGGGGCGACCCCGCCCCAGTTGCCGGAGTGCAGCGAGCGGTTGGCCCCCCTGGCCCGCAGCTCGAAGCTGGCGATCCCCCTGACCCCGAACACCAGCCGCCAGCCGCCGCCCGGGTCGACCGGCCCGTCGCTCCAGACGACCAGGTCGGCGGCGAGCAGCTCGCGCTGGGCGGCCGCGAACCCGGCCAGGTGGGGCGAGCCGATCTCCTCCTCGCCGTCCAGCAGCACCTTGACCGTGCACGGCAGCTCGCCCCGGGTGGCCAGCAGGCTCTCGACGGCCAGGAGCTGGGCCAGGTGCTGGCCCTTGTTGTCGGCACCGCCACGCCCGTACAGGCGGCCGTCGCGGACCTCGGGCTCGAACGGCGGGCTGGCCCAGGCGTCCAGGGGGTCGGGCGGCTGGACGTCGTAATGGCCGTAGACCAGCACCGTGGGCGCACCCGGGGGCCCGGGGCGGTGGCCGAGGACCAGCGGCCAGCCGGCGGTCGCCTCGACC